>DASXUJ010000062.1 GCA_036504895.1 Syntrophorhabdaceae bacterium | reverse complement strand
GTCTGATAGACATCCCCCAGGTTGACGCCCTGCTTGAGCACCTTGTCCCTGTCCACGTTCACAAATATTTGGGGCACGGCGGGACTGAAGGTGGTGGCGATGCCCGACAGCTCAGGTCTTTTACGGGCAGCCTCCACGAATTTCTTTACCATTGCGGCAAGGAAGCCGATATCTTTTCCCGACCGGTCCTCCAGCACAAAAGTGAAGCCCCCCGATGTCCCGATGCCCGGAATGGCGGGCGGTGAAAAGGCGAATCCGAATCCTTCGGTCAACTCCGATATCTGGTAATTGAGCATCATCATGATAGGATGATATTTCTCTTCAGGTTTCTTTCTCTTTGCCCAATCTTCGAGACTTATGAAGAAAAAGCCGCTGTACGTGTTTGTGACCTGGCTCAGCATATTATAGCCGACGATCGAGGTGCAGCACCTTACGCCGGGCGTCTCCTGAATTATCTTCTCGATCTTTTTTACCACTTGATCGGTACGTTGCAGGGAGGCGGCATAAGGGAGTTGGATCGCGGCAAACATATATCCCTGATCTTCTTCCGGAAGGAAACTCCCGGGAATGCTTTTTCCGAGGATGAGGGAGAGGACGAGAACGCCGGCAAGGACAATCAGGCTCACCGTGCTCTTCCGGATCGCCACGTTACATACATTGACGTAACGATCGGTTGCCCTGCCGAAGAGACGGTTAAACCAGTCGTAAAACCTTTGTAATACTCCGGTCCCTCTCGTCTTCGGTCTGAGCAGGAGAGCTGCCAGGGCCGGGCTCAGGGTGAGGGCGTTGAAGGCGGAGATAATGACCGATATGGCTATGGTGACGGCAAACTGCTGGTAGAGCCGTCCGGTGATGCCGGGAATAAAGGCAGTGGGGACAAAGACCGCCGCGAGAATTAGAGCGATAGCCACTACGGGTCCCGAGACTTCCTGCATCGCCTTCAGGGTGGCGTCCTTGGGCGAGAGCCCCTGCTCGATGTGGTGCTCTACCGCTTCCACGACCACGATCGCGTCGTCCACTACCAGGCCTATGGCCAGCACGAGCCCGAAAAGCGACAAAGTGTTGATGGAGAAACCGAAGAGAGGGAAAAAGGCAAAGGTGCCCACAAGGGAGACCGGTACCGCGCAAAGGGGGATAAGGGTGGCCCTCCATCCCTGGAGGAAAAGAAAAACCACAATTATGACGAGGATAAGGGCTTCGATCAGGGTGATGATAATCTCTCTCATGCCTTCGGTTACGGCTTTCGTGGTATCGAGGGAGACTTCGTAGGCGAGGTCCTTGGGAAAACGCTGTTTGTACTCGTCCATCAGTTTGTAGACCCGCTTCGATGTATCGATGGCGTTTGAGCCCGGAAGCTGGTAGATGCAGATTACGGCCGCAGGCTTGCTGTTGAAGCGGCCTTTGATGTTGTAGTATTGGGTGCCCAGCTCGACCCTGGCCACATCCTTCACCCTGAGAAGGGAACCGTCCGAATTAGCGCGTATTACAATCTCACCGAACTCCTGTTCGGTCACGAGCCGTCCCTGGGCCCTTACCGCGTAGGTAAATTCCTGGCCAGGAGGCGCCGGTTCCGCGCCGATCTGGCCCGACGGGTTCACCGTGTTCTGCGCATTGATAGCGCTTACGATATCACGCACCGTGATACCCAGTTTTGCGAGGCGGTCCGGCTTTACCCAGAGCCGCATTGCATACTGGCCCGCGCCGAAGATCTGGACCTGCCCCACGCCCTTCACCCTGGACATGGGGTCATTTATATTGATATAGGCATAATTGGAAAGGAACTCCTGATCGTAAGTCCCTTTCGGTGAATAGAGAGAAAATACGAGGAGCGGGCTGGCGGTCGATTTTTTCACCGTCACGCCCATGGTATTCACGTCACTGGGCAGCTGGGACTGGGCCTGGCCGAAACGCATTTGGGTGAGTACCTGATCGGTGTTCGGGTCTGTAGTCACGTCGAAATCGACGTAAAGGGTCATCTGACCGTTATTCGCGTTGATGGAATACATGTAGAGCATGTTATCGACGCCGCTCATCTGCTGTTCTATCGGCGTGGCGACCGATTGCTCGACTGTCAGTGCATCGGCCCCCGTATAATTGGCCACTACCTGGATTTCCGGTGGCACGATGTTGGGAAACTGGGCGATAGGCAGGCTGAGGACCGCGACAACCCCCACGATCACGGTAATAATGGCGATTACTATTGCCACCACGGGCCGGTTGATAAAGAATTTCGACATATTTCCTTACTCCTCTAGAAGCCGGTTATCTGAGTTGTTGCGTACCCCTGAATCTCTATTCTTTTCCATCGGGACCTCCATGAGCACGCAATTCCGCGGCATCGGCAACGGCTCTTTTCTCTTTCTCCGGGCGGTGCGCAAGCTTCTCCACCACATAGAACGCCACAGGGATCAGGAAAATGGCGATCAAAGTCGCGGCAAGCATCCCCCCGATTACCACCGTCCCCAGAATCTGGCGGGACTTGGCTCCCGAGCCGGACGCGATAGCCAGAGGCACTGTTCCGAGAATGAAGGCAAAAGCGGTCATCAATATGGGGCGGAGCCTGAGCCGTGCCCCCGCAAGGGCCGCCTCTGCGATGGGCCTGCCTGCCTCGAACTTCGCTTTTGCAAACTCCACTATAAGAATGGCATTTTTCGCCGCAAGGCCTATGAGCATGACGAGGCCGATCTGGGCATAGACGTTGTTTTCCATGGAACGGAGCCAGAGGCCCATAAATGCCCCGAAAACAGCGATCGGCGTGCCGAGAAGCACGCTGAAAGGCAGGGACCAGCTCTCGTACTGGGCGGCAAGAATGAGAAATACGAACAAGAGGGAAAGGCCGAAAATAATGACGGGAGGAATGCCTTCGGCCGCCACCTTCTGTTGGTAAGACATGCCCATGTAATCGTATCCCATGCCGGACGGCATGGTGTCGGTGAATACCTTTTCCAGGGCCTCCATTGCTTGACTCGAGCTGAAGCCCGGCGCCTGGATCACATTTATCTGGGCAGCCCTGTATTCATTATACCGCACGGTAAATTCCGGCCCCCATGTTCTCTCGATGGTGACGAGGCTCGAAAGGGGCACCATCTGGCCCGTTCTATTCCTCACATAAAATTGACTCATATTTTCGGCTTTGGTCCGGTATTCGGCGTCCGCCAGGACGTACACTTGCCATTGGCGTCCGAATCTATTGAAATAATTGACGAAAGGGCCGCCCATGAAGGCCTGCAGGGTCTGATACACGTCTCCTAGATTCACCCCCTGTTTCACCACTTTGTCGCGGTTGACGCTCGCATACACCTGAGGAACGGAAGGAGAGAAGGAGGTGGTGACCGAAGCGAATTCCGGTCTCTTGCGGGCGGCGCTCAAGAATTTCGTGGCATTTTCTGCGAGAAAAGGTATGCCGTGGCCGACGCGGTCCTCGAGCATGAAAGTGAGGCCGCCTGAAGTACCGATTCCCGGGATGGCCGGGGGAGAGAAGGCAAAAGCCTGAGTGGAAGGCAGGTTCGCCAGCTCTTTATTGACCCGGGCCATGATGGCTGCATATTTCTCTTCTTTTTTCTTTCTTTCATGCCAGGGCTTCAAGGTGACCGAAAAGTAGGCATTGTAGGTGGTGTTTACCTGGCTCAGGATGCTATAGCCGACAATCGTATTGAATACCTCCACCCCCGGTGTCCGGCGCAGTATCTCCTCGATCTTCTTGCATGTGCCGTCCAGCCTTTGAAGTGACGAGGCCTCGGGCAACTGGACATCGAGGTAAAAATATCCCTGGTCCTCTTCCGGGAGAAAGCCGCCGGGCAGCTTTACGCCGAAGGTGACTGCCGCAACGCCCACAATCACCAAAAAAAGGAGGCTCCTGCCCGCCTTCTTTATGAGAAACCCGCATATGCCTACGTAGCCGTCGGTGGCGCGGGTAAACCACCGGTTAAACCCCTGAAAGAAGCGTCCCAAAAGACCTCGCGCCTCCTTTTTCGGACGAAGGAGGAGGGCCGCCAGGGCAGGGCTCAGGCTCAATGCATTGAAGGCGGATATCAGCATGGAAACCGCGATGGTAACGGCGAACTGCTGGTAGAGCCTGCCCGTAATACCGGGAATAAACGCGGTGGGCACAAAGACCGCGGCAAGGATAAGGGCAATTGCCACGACCGGTCCGGAAACCTCTTCCATGGCCAGAAGGGTGGCCTCCTTGGGAGACATGCCTTCTTCGATATGGTGCTCCACCGCCTCGACCACGACGATCGCGTCGTCTACCACGAGACCTATGGCGAGAACAAGGCCGAAAAGGGAGAGGGTGTTGATGGAGAACCCCAGGAGGGGAAAGACCGCAAAAGTCCCGATGAGAGAGACCGGAACGGCCACCAGGGGAATGAGGGTGGCCCTCCAGCCCTGAAGGAAGATGAATACCACGAAAATCACGAGAATCACGGCCTCCCAAAGGGTGCTCACGATCTCTTGTATGCCCTCGCTGACGGCGAGAGTCGTATCGAGCGATATCCTGTAGTCGAGGTCCTGGGGAAATCGCTGCTTCATCTCCTCCAGCTGCTTTTTTATCCCCTTGGCGGCGTCGATCGCATTTGAGCCGGGAAGCTGATATACAGCCAGGATCGCCGCAGGGGCGCCGTTCATCCTTCCGATGATGTTATAGACCTGTCCGCCCAGCTCGACCCGCGCCACATCCTTAAGCCTTACGATCGCGCCGTCCGACTTAGCCCTGATCACGATATCGGAGAATTCTTCGGCCGTGAGGAGTCGCCCCTGGGCCCTTAGGGTATAGGTAAACTCCTGTCCCGTGGGGACCGGTTCTGCCCCGACCTGACCGACCGGATTTACGCGATTCTGGGTATTGAGGGCGGACCATATTTCAGGGACCGTAATCTGGAGCTTTGCGAGCTGGTCGGGCTTGAGCCAGATCCTCATCGCGTATTGTCCGGCCCCGAATACCTGAACCTGACCCACGCCGGGGGTACGGGTAAGGGGGTCGTTGATATTTATATAGGCATAATTCGCGAGAAAAGTCGCATCCCATGTGCCTTTGGGGGAGTAGAGGGTAACGAGCATGAGGGGGCTGGAGAGAGACTTGGGATTTGCAATACCGTAATTATTGACGCTGTCGGGCAGTTGGCTCTGTGCCTGTTGCTGCCGCATCTGGGTAAGGACCTGATCGATGTTGGGATTTGTCTCCACGTCGAAGGCCACTCTCAGAGTCATCTGACCGTTATTGGCGTTGACTGAGTACATGTAGAGCATATTGTCTACGCCGTTAATCTGCTGCTCGAGCGGCGTCGCCACCGCCTGCTCCACGGTCAGCGCATCGGCGCCGAGAAACGTGGTCTGCACCTGAATCTCAGGGGGCACTATGCTAGGGAATTGTGCCACGGGAAGACCGGCCATGGCAATGATACCCACCACGACCATGAGAATCGAGATCACCATGGCCACAATAGGCCGGTTGATGAAGAATTTGGACACTAAAGCTTATCCCTTCTTCGAGGAATTTTTTGCAGGAGGAGCGGGTTTGGCGCCGGCCTTCGGAGACTGCCCGCTGCCTTGGCTTGCCGCGACATAAGGCTTCGGGTTGACCGTCATTCCTTGGAGCACCTTCTGGGACCCCTCGGCAATAACCTTTTCACCGGGTTTCAAGCCTTCGTCGATTACCCACAAGTTTCCGACCAATTCAGACGCTTTTACGGGTCTGATGTCGACTTTATTATCTGCTGCGACGGTCGCTACCTGAAAACTGCCCTGAAGCTCCGTCACCGCACGCTGGGGGACCAGGAGGGCATTTTTCTTTATGCCGACTGCGGCTTTTACCCTGGCGAACTGTCCCGGACGGATAATATTGCCCGGATTTTTAAAAATGCAGCCTACTTTGATGGTGCCGGTTTTCGGGTCGACCTGACGGTCGGCGAGGATGAACGCGCCTTTGTAGCGATATTGAATTCCATCGGCGAGCACCATTTCGACAGGCACGTGATCGTCATCGTGCTTCGCCGACTCGGCATATTTTAAATATTCCTGCTCGCTGGCCGAAATGTAGACCTTAATAGGGTCGACCTTGGAGACCGTGGTCAGCTCCTCTATGGTCGCGGGGCCTACGAGGTCTCCGATCTGGGCTTTTGCTATGCCCGCGATACCGTCGACAAGAGAGACTATTTTGGTAAACCCTAATTCCAGGCGGGCCTTTTCAACGGCCGCCTGATTCGATTGCACCGAGGCGCGGCCGGACTGCTCCGCGGCTACCGCGTCATCAAGGTCCTTTTGGCTGACCGCATTTTCCGCTGCGAGAGGTTTTATCCTCGCGAGGTTTGCCTTGGCCTGTGACCAACCGGCCTCAGCCATTCCGAGATTCCCTTTAGCCTGGTCCAGGGCGGCCTGAAAGGGCCGCGGGTCGATCTCGAAGAGGACCTGTCCTTTCTTTACGAAATCTCCCTCTGAATAATTACGCTTGATCAGATATCCCTGAACCTGCGCCCTTATGGTGGCATTGATTATGCCGTCGGTGGAACCGACCCACTCCTTGTATACGGGAACATCCTGCTGAATTACCGCCGCGACCTCGACCACGGGAGGCCCCTTCGTCTCCTGCTGTTTCTTGCCGCAGCCCGTGAGCATCAGCATTGCAAGGCCCGCACATGCAATAAAAAGGAGCGGCGGCCGCGACGCCGGCTTGAAATGCGCCCTCAGGCATTTTGCGCTGTCTGTCATTGTTTATCCCCCAGAGAGAAAAATTAATCTTTCATGTATATTCAGAAGGAAACCTGTATTGATATACCATAATCGGTGAGAATGGGGGAAGACTTAAATGTCGCCTCAGTCACGACTCCGCCTACCTGAAAAAATAGTTCGACCCCTAAGGCGAAGATTGTGACGCATGCCGCTTACATTTAGGATGACCCTATGCTAAAATATCTCACGGTAGTTATAATAAAAGGAACTTTGTGGTTTTTTGTGCTACCCGGAAAGAACATAAGAGAGGGGCGGAGGGTGATCAAGAGAGATCGGGAGGCCGGCAGATGATTTACATCTTTGAGAAGAGCATATTTTTGAGAATTTCACCTGTGATTGCCTTATTTCTCTGTCTTGGAGCGGTTTCCGTCGCTCCGGCTGAAGAACTTTTACGGATCGGAGGCGTGGGCAGCCCTACGGGAATGATGAAGCTGATGAGCCGTGCCTATGAGAGAGCCCATCCCGGGATAGGCATTACTATTTACCCGAGTCTCGGCAGCGCGGGGGCCGTGAAGGCTCTTGCCAAGGGGGCCATAGATGTGGGTATGATGTCGCGCGAGTTAGACCAGGAGGAGCGGCGAATGGACCTTACCGTAATTCCCGCCGCCCGAACGCCTTTTATCTTTGTTGCCCATAAAAGTGTGGGAGTATCTACCCTTTCGCCGAACCAGATTGCCGCAATGTATGGGGGTAAGACAATTTCATGGCCTGATGGGAAGCGGGTCAGGCCTGTCTTGCGCCCTGCTTCGGACACGGATACGGCCATCGCGAAAAGAATCGCACCGGAGATCGCCAGGTCTCTTGAAGAAGTGGCCGCGAGACCCGGAATGTTGATGGCCCTCACGGATCAGGACCTGACGGATATGGTGGAGAGCACCCCGGGGGCGTTCGGTTTTTCTTCCCTTACCCTTGTCCTTACGGAGCGGCCGAAAGTGAAGGTCCTTGCTTATAACGGCGTAAAGGCAAGTTTAAAGAGCATCGCGAACGGCTCCTATCCTTTGTGGAAGCCTTTTTATATAGTTTTGAGGAAAGATGCGCCTCCGGCGGTCCATGATTTTGTTAAATTCGTCAAGTCCCCTGAAGGGAAGAGGATCATGGAGAGCTCCGGAAACCTTCCGGACTGAGAAGGCAGAGGAACCGATGGAGACCGAGAAAACAAAGGACCGGATCACCGCACTTCTTGCGGGTATAATCACCGGTACCATTATGATACTCCTGCCCCTGCTCTATTACCTTTTCTCGTATGAGAATATAACAGGTGAACTGGAGGCGGAGGCGGAGATTAACTCCAGGATTATTACTGAGATCATCAGCAAGAATCCGGAGATGTGGGAATTCGAACAAACCAGGTTGTTGGAATACCTTTCCCGTCGCCCGAGACACGGGCACCAGGAAACCCGAAGGGTGGTGAACCGTCAAAACCAACGGATCGCGGAAAGCGCCGATCCCCTCGAGTCGCCGGTCATTGAAAAGTCGAGGGATCTTATGGATTCCGGTGCGGTTGTAGGCAAAATAAAGATATCCCGTTCGTTGCGCCCCCTCGTGAACAGGACCCTCCTCCTTGCGCTTATTGTCTTACCCCTGGGAATAGGCGTATTCGTGCTTATCCGGATAGTGCCGATACGGTCTATGTACCGGGCCGAGCGGAGACTCAGGCGGAGCAATGAGTTACTCCGTGAGTCGGAGGCGAAATATCGCGCCGTGGTGGAGAATTCCCTTGCCGGTTTCTATATCATCCAGGACCAGGGTTTTCGCTTCATAAGCAAACGGGTATGTGATATCTTCGGCTACACCTATGACGAAATGGCTGTCATGGACCCTGTCTCGATGGCCCATCCCGATGACCGGGAGAAGATAAGAGAGAATCTTCAGAGACGGCTCACAGGAAAATCCGATTTCGTCGAATATTCCTTCAGGGCCCATCGGAAAGACGGGAGGATCATTACCATAAAGGTTTCAGGGGGCTTTCTCTATTATAAAGGCAAGCCCGCGGCCGCCGGGACCATTCTCGACGTCACTCGTGAGATGAGTTTGGAATCGAAGCTCCGACAGGCCCAGAAGATGGAAGCCATCGGCACTCTCGCAGGAGGCATAGCCCATGATTTCAATAACGTACTCACCATAATATCGGGTTATGCGGTTCTTCTTAAAATGGCCACTGACAGTGAAAGTCCGTTGAGGATGTATGTTGACCCAATACTCTCTTCGGCGGAAAAAGGGGCCGGTCTTACCAAAAGCCTCCTGGCCTTCAGCAGGCAGCAGCCCGTCAAACTGATTCCCCTCGATCTCAATAAATCCGTAAAGGGGAGTGAAGAGATATTGAGAAGACTCGTGACCGAAGAGGTGGAGCTCAAGACCTCGCTCGCACCGGAAAAAATACTGATTATGGCGGATGCCACCCAGATAGAGCAGATCTTGTTTAACCTTGTCGCGAACGGGAGAGACGCCATGGAAAAGGGCGGCACTCTCACTATCGAGACGGGACTCGTCGGCTTGAACGAAGAATTCGTGCAGGCCCATGGATATGGTGTTTCGGGAAGTTACGCGCTACTTGCTGTCTCCGATACAGGTTCGGGTATGGATGGGGTGACCCGTGAGAGGATTTTTGATCCATTCTTTACGACCAAGGAGTTCGGGAAGGGCACAGGCCTCGGTCTCTCCACGGTATACGGTATTGTGAAGCAGCATAATGGATATATAAACGTATCGAGTGAGCCGGGAAAAGGGACGATTTTTCGCCTCTATTTTCCCGCTGTCCGGACTGCCCCGCAGGAAGTCGATGTTGCGCCGCGGGTAATACCAGGGGGCACGGAAACCATCCTTATAGCGGAGGATAATGACGACGTGAGGCGCCTGGTCTGCAGCATCCTGTCGAGGCATGGGTACACGGTCATAGAAGCCATGGACGGTGAGGACGCTATCGATAAACTTAAGGTCCATGAGGAGATCGATCTCGTGGTTCTCGATTCGGTCATGCCGAAGAAGAGCGGACGAGAGGTGTGCGACGAGGCCCGGATCCTCCATCCTCGGATCAAGGTTCTATTTACCAGCGGTTATACGAGTAATGCGGTCCCCCGGGAAGGTCTCCGGGAGGAGAAGATCGATTTCATATCCAAGCCCATTTTACCGGATGAAATGCTCGTGAAAGTGAGGGAGGTCCTGGATAGGGGATAAGTTACTCCCCGTCGGTGGAATAGAGATGTGCAGGTCTGAGTACCCCGCCATCGGCAATTCTGAACCAATTGACGGTTCCGAGGTTACTGAAAAAGCGGTCCGTAATCCAAAGCTCGGTAAAATAGCGGTGAGGTTGAATCTTATCGCGGGCCCGGTCAAGACCGGATCCCCCTTCCGGATTCTCGCAGAAAGAGCGGCTTTCCTCCTCTTCCATGAGTCTCAGTTTTGCCCGCCAGCGGATCCTTTCCGCAAGAAGGGACGCCGGGTTAGGTCGATCGAGACAGAGAACTGCCGCCCCTGTTTCAACCGCGATCCGATCGAGCGCCCCCATGAGCCTGGCCGTATTATTCGTATTCGATTCATCGAGGGCATGAAATCTGCTTAAGGTGTCGAAGACGATCAGCCTCGAATTCCTGCAGGTTTCTATGATAGTCTCCCGGCTCTTATCATCGAGAATATCCTGTGTCTCGCCCATCCCCGCGTCCAAAATAAAATCTCTGATTATGGATTTACGGGTTTCAGGAGCAAAAAGGGCGCCTATGGCATGGACCATCCGATGAAGCTCCCCGTCAGAGTCCTCAGCATTGAGATAACATGCCTTGCCCCTGGAATCGACCGGAAGGCCGAGGAGATTTCCCTCCTCCTGCATACCGCCCGCTACGGCACAGCATAACTCAATTGCGAACAATGTCTTGCCGGAACCCGGGGCGCCCGTGAGCAGTCCGACCGAGCCGGTGGGAAATCCGGGGAGAACGAATTCAGGAGACGGGGGTACTTCATTGAAGAAATTACGTACCTTCACTGTGGGATTCCTTGTAAAGAGTCGGGACGGCAAAACAAAAGCACCGTCGGCCGCCCGCACTGCATCAACTATACAAGAATTACCGCATCGTTGCAAGATATACGTCTTCCTTCAAGTTCATCTTCTGCCGGACAGCCTTACCGTCATTAGAACCCATCTCTCAGAATGAGAAAATTGAGAAACCCGTCGGCTATAACAGGGTGAACAAAAGAGAAAGTATTTGACTTGTACGTTAGATTCTGATAAATGTTTAAAGCCAATGGCGATGAGGAAATAAACCGAACGCTGTTGGGGGATCGTTCAATGGCAGGACATCGGACTCTGACTCCGCGAATGGGAGTTCAAATCTCTCTCCCCCAGCCAAATATAATCAAGGGGTTACGAAGATCTCGTAACCCCTTTTTGCATTTCGTCATCCTTATCTTTCCCACCATCGCGATACGGCCGAGCCACATTCTCTTAGGCCCCGGTCCCTCCGGCGTTTCGATGAACCTGCTATAAACCTTGAGGATCATCTCGGCATCTCGGTGCCCATGTCTTTGGAGTCATCTTCCTTCCTTTAAACGTAACCCCTAATCTTCTGCTGACGGAAGGCTTCCCTGCCTGCGAACTTCGCAGATCGACCCAATTCCTCCTCTATGCGAAGCAGCTGGTTGTATTTGGCGATGCGGTCGGTCCGACTTGCCGACCCTGTCTTGATTTGGCCCGCCCCTGTCGCCACGACAAGGTCGGCGATAAAGGTATCCTCGGTTTCTCCCGACCTGTGGGAGACCATGGCGGTATATCCGGCCCGTGCCGCCATTTGCATGGCCTGCATTGTTTCCGTGAGCGAGCCGATCTGATTGACCTTGATAAGGATCGCGTTGGCAATCCCTTCACTGATGCCCCGGCCAAGCCGTTCCGTATTGGTGACGAACAGGTCGTCGCCAACGAGCTCGATCTCCGCTCCCAAGGCGTCGGTGAGGGCCTTCCAGCCTTCCCAGTCGTCTTCCGCCATCCCGTCTTCAATCAAGACGATGGGGTATTGGCGGACCCACTCCGTCCAGAACTTGACCATCCCGGCAGAATCGTGGGCACCGCCGTCCGACTTCTTGAAGATATACTTCCTCTTCTCTGCGTCATAGAACTCGCTCGAAGCAGGGTCAAGGGCGAGGCCGACATCTATTCCGGCCTTATACCCGGCCTTTTCCACGGCTTCGAGGATCACTTCAATCGCCTCCTCGTTGGACTTCAGGTTTGGCGCAAATCCTCCTTCGTCCCCTACGGAGGTTGAATATCCTTTTGCTTTAAGTACGCCCTTAAGAGTATGGAAAATCTCGGATCCCATCCTCAAGGCCTGGGCGAAACAGGACGCCCCGTAGGGGCAGATCATGAATTCCTGAAAGTCTACGGAATTGTCGGCATGAGCCCCTCCATTCATTATGTTCATCATTGGAACAGGAAGGAGCGATGCAGAGACCCCTCCGAGGTATCGGTATAGGGGTGTTTTTTGAGATTGGGCGGCCGCTCGGGCTACCGCCATGGAAACGGCCAGGATCGCATTCGCTCCAAGGCGTCCCTTGTTTTTCGTGCCGTCGAGCTCGATCATCTTAAGATCGATTTCTTCCTGGCGTACCGCATCCATGCCCTCGATCCCACCGGCGATCTCGGCATTGACGTGTCCCACCGCGTTTCTGGTCCCCTGGCCGAGATAGCGGCTTTTGTCTCCGTCGCGAAGCTCGACCGCCTCGTGAACGCCTGTGGATGCTCCCGACGGCACCGCCGCCCTTCCCATGCTCCCATCCTCGAGAATTACATCCGCTTCGACGGTTGGATTGCCTCTTGAATCAAGAATCTCTCTTCCCATGACTTTCACGATCTGGGCCATCTGTCTCCCTCCATCGGACCGGTCAACGAACGGAGAATCCCGGAAACCCGTTCTTCTCGTCCTCCCGATCCGTGTTTCGTTATTTATTGAATTCCTTTCACAATATCCGTCGCCTTATGCCTTCTTCAGTTGGTCTGCCACGGCCTGAGCCGCCCTTTCCACTGCCTCGGCGTCACCCAGGTAGTAACTGCGAATCGGCTTCAAATCATCATCAAGTTCATACACCAGCGGTATCCCTGTGGGTATGTTGAGCCCTGCAATCTCCTCATCCGGGATATTATCGAGATATTTGACCAATGCGCGAAGGCTGTTTCCGTGTGCTGTGATAATCGTCCTCCCGCCTTCTCTAAGGGCCGGCGCAACGGTCTCATGCCAGTAAGGCAGGAACCGCTCGATCGTATCCTTCAAGGCTTCGGTCCGGGGAGTTTCCTCGGGCTTCAGGTGCGTGTAACGGGGGTCCTTTCCGGGATACCGCTCGTCATCTTCCGTGAGGGCCGGCGGACGTATATCGTAACTTCTCCGCCAGATCTTGACCTGATCCATCCCGTGCTTTTCGGCGGTCTCTGCCTTGTTCAGCCCCTGTAAAGCCCCGTAGTGTCTCTCATTAAGCCTCCAACTGTGCCAAATAGGTATCCACATGAGGTCCATCTCCTCAAGGGCAAGCCACAGGGTCTTGATGGCCCGCTTAAGGACCGAGGTAAAGGCCATGTCAAAGACAAACCCTTCTTTGAGGAGAACCCTGCCGGCCTGGACGGCTTCTTCTCTCCCTTTCTCGCTCAAACCGACGTCTGTCCATCCAGTAAAACGGTTCTCCTTGTTCCAAGTGCTCTCGCCATGACGGAGCAGCACAAGCTTTGTCATCAGTCTCCTCCTCTGTTGCGGGGTATTCGCACTCTACATCCTGCTGCGATCACTAGGAATTCGTAAGGTACACGCATCCTCCTCCGGCCTCTTTTCTGCGTAGAACTTGTCCGGAGCAGAAAAGGTCTTCGCGCCGGAGTTCGGCTTGAGCGGAAGAGCCTCGAAAACGTCCCGGATTGCTTCACCATCGACTAAAACGTGGATTGCACTCTTTTTCCTGACCATTAATCGCAACGTAAACAGACAGGGAGGAAGTGTCTATAGGGCTTTGGTCCTATAGACAAGAAAAGCGAAGGACGACAGTCAGGAGACCGGAGATGGGCCTGGTGTTAAGGAATAAAGGTGCGGGATATCGATTATATAGATTTTCACATCCGGGCTTTCGGGATGAAAGGCAGAGTACGGGCGCCTGTAATCATCTTGAATTAAGGCCGCCGATGCAGGAAAAGGCGGTATTATTCTCCTTCTCCGCCACCTAACACCTTGTAAAGGTTTACCAGATTCACAAGCTGGGCAAGCCGGATGCTGACGAGTCTTAATCGCGCCACATAGAGGGAGCGCTGAGAATCAAGGACGCCCAGATAATTATCGATCCCTTTTGCATAACGGAGCTCAGAGAGGCGATAGGCCTCCGCCGAAGCCTGAACGAGGGACTCCTGGGCAGCCAACTGATCGCCCACCGTCCCACGGACGGCGAGGGCATCGGCCACTTCTTTGAAGGCTGTCTGAATCGATCGTTCATACCGGGCAACGGCAATGTCGCGATCGGCTTTCGAGACGGCGAGGTTTGCCCACCTCGAGCCGAAGTCAAAGATAGGCAGGGTTATCTGGGGCGCGAAAATCCACGTTCCCTGACCGGATGTGAAAAGCCCGGATAATTGGCCGCTTATGGTGCCTGCGCCGGTGGTGAGGGTGACGGTGGGGAAAAAAGCAGCCCGTGCGGCCCCGATATTCGCATTGGCAGCCTTGAGCTGGTGCTCAGCCTGCTCGATGTCGGGACGGCGAAGGAGTACCTCCGAAGAGACCCCGGCGATGATATCTTCAAACATCTTATCCGTTCCCAGCTCATCAACGAGCAGCCGGCTCGGTACCGGCGAACCGAGGAGCAATGCCAGGCCGTTTTCATCCTGAGCCACCTGAGCAGTATAGTAGGCGATATCGACACGGGCGGCATCAACCCGCGTCTGTGCTTGACGGAGATCCAGCTCGGACGCCGATCCTACCCTGTATTTATTTTCCACGAGCTTGTAAGACGCCTGTTGGCTCTCGAGGGTATCGAGACTCACCTTCAGGCGCTCATAATCCGCCGCCCGGTTGAGATATGCATAGGCTATTTCGGCAAGGAGGGAGATCTGGACGCTGCGCCGGGCCTGCTCGGTGGCAAGGTATTGCTCCAGGGCCTGGTCCTTGAGGCTCCTGACGCGGCCGAAGAAGTCGAGCTCATAGGAGCTGAAGCCGACGGTGTAGGAGAATTGGCGTGAGACAACGGGCCTGCCGAGGTAGGAGAGATCGGCGGGCAGCCGCTGGGCGGTTTCGGAAGCGTAGGCGTTCAAAGTGGGAAATAACGCGGCGAACTGGATCCGGTAAAAGCCGCGCGCTCTCTCGATATTCAGGCTTGCCACCCTCAGGTCCCGGTTATTGTCGAGGGCGATGCGCATAAGCTCGCGCAATTTGTCGTCCATGTAGAAGGCCCGCCACTGAAGACCGAGGGGGACCGCGCCGTTCTGCTCCGCACCGGTCGCCTTATATGCCGCTCCCTCGGGCCATTCGCCCGGCACGGGCGGCACCGGGCGCATATAGTCGGGCGCCATGGTGGCGCACCCAACGAGGAGAAGGGAAAGGATGAATGCCGCGATGGTCCGTATCATATCGGTGACCCCTCCTTTACCGCATTCCCATCGGGTTGCTGCCCGGACGTTGCCGGTATGGGTGAGGGAGGCGAAGAACCGGGGGTCCCCGGGGAAGGGGAGGGCGCCTCCTGCGGCCCTTTCTTCTTAAATAATCCCGATACGAAGACGAAGAACAGGGGGATGTAGAAAAGGTCGATAAATGTGGCGGAGAGCATCCCGCCCGTCACTGCGGTGCCTATGGCGTTCATCGCTCCTGCCCCTGCTCCGGAGGCGATAGCCAGGGGGAGGACGCCGAAGAAAAAGGCGAGGGACGTCATAATGACCGGCCTCAGCCTGAGGCGCGCCGCCTCGAGGGTCGCCTGAACAAGACCGGTCCCGTGGGTCATCCTTTCCCGGGCGAACTGGATAATAAGAATGGCGTTTTTTGTGGTCAGGCCGAGGGTGGTGAGAAAGCCGATCTGAAAATAAACGTCATTATGCAGTCCCCGTGACCAGGTAGCCAGGGCGGCCCCGAAGACGCCCAGGGGCAGCATGAGCATATTTGCGAGTGGAATGGGCCAACTTTCGTAAAGGGCTGCCACGCAGAGAAAAATTACGAGAATCGAAAAGGCATAGAGGAGCGGCGCCTGTGAGCTGGCGATGCGCTGCTGATAAGAGAGCCCCGTCCATTCATACCCGATGCCCTCGGGAAGCTTCCCGACCATCTCTTCCATGGCCCGCATGGCCTCTCCAGAGCTTTTGCCCGGTGCGGGCTCGCCCCAGATATTGAGGGAAGAAAAGCCGTTGTAGCGCTCAAGCTTGGGGGACCCTGAGGACCAGTGACCCGAGGCTATGGCGGAGAAGGGAACCATCTTTCTTGACGAGTTCTGCACATAAAGCTTATCGATATCCTTGGGCAGCATACGATAGGGCGCGTCCGCCTGGGCGTAAACGCGCTTCACCCTTCCGGATTGGATAAAATTGTTGACATAAACGCTGCCGAAGCTGTCGGAAATGGTATTGTGAATGGAAGAGATGGGGACGCCCAGGGCACCGGCTTTCCCCCAGTCAACATCGATCCTGTACTGTGGGACATCTTCCATGCCATTCGGGCGGATCGAGGCCAATCTGGGATCTTTCATGGCCATACCGAGGAGCTGGTTCCGGGCCGCCATCAGTTTTTCATGACCGATGCCGCCACGGTCAAGCAACTGGAAGTCAAACCCCGTGGCGTTACCTAGTTCGATAACGGAGGGAGGAGGAAAGGCGAAGACCATGCCGTTGCGGATTTTCGAGAAAGCCTTCATGGCCCTCTCCTGGACAGCTTTTACTCGAAGTTCGGACTTTTGGCGGACTTTCCAGTCCTTGAGCTTAATGAAGACAAGGCCCGCGGTCTGGGCACGACCGGAGAAACCGATACCGGAGATGGTCATGCATGATTCGACGGTGGCCTTCTCTTCTTTTTGAAAATACTCGTCGATATAGTCGACCACCTTTCGGGTCTGCTCCAGGGTGGCGCCGGTGGGCATGATCACCTGGGCGAAGAGCAGCCCCTGGTCCTCGTCCGGAAGGTAGGATGTAGGCATGCGGAAGAAAATGAGTCCCGCCACCGCGACGATGGCGATATAGATTGCAACATAGCGGAGCTTCCGCGAAAAGGAGCGCTC
The DNA here is from genome assembly GCA_036504895.1 of Syntrophorhabdaceae bacterium. Taxonomy (NCBI): domain Bacteria; kingdom Pseudomonadati; phylum Thermodesulfobacteriota; class Syntrophorhabdia; order Syntrophorhabdales; family Syntrophorhabdaceae; species Syntrophorhabdaceae bacterium. The sequence goes on along the minus strand of DASXUJ010000062.1, from coordinate 200,240 downwards.
CACCATCCCCACGTAATAATCCCTTATGCGATAAAATAGGCGGTCAAACCACCTGAAGAAGGGACGGAGGAAAAAGACGGCACTGTCCGCCGACTGATGTCCCGGTTTCACGGGTTTAAGTAGTGAGGCGCAGAGGACGGGGGTCAGGATCAGCGCTACTAACACTGACAGGAGCATGGATGCGATGATCGTAACGGAAAACTGGCGGTAGATGATCCCGGTCGAGCCGCCGAAGAAAGCCATGGGCCCGAAAACGGCGGAAAGTACGAGGCCTATGCCGATCAGGGCGCTCGTAATCTGCTCCATGGATTTCCTGGTTGCCTCCCTCGGAGAGAGGCCTTCTTCGTGCATGATGCGCTCCACGTTCTCCACCACCACAATGGCATCGTCCACCAATAGACCGATGGACAGCACCATGGCGAACATGGTGAGCATGTTGATCGAGAAGCCGAAAAAGGAGAGGACCGCGAAGGTGCCGAGGAGCACCACGGGAACCGCGATGGTCGGAATAAGGGTGGCCCTGATGTTGCCCATGAAAAGCCACATCACCAGGAAGACGAGGAGGATTGCCTCGAGAAGCGTCTTTACCACCTCTTCAATTGCCACTTTGACAAAAGGAGTGGTGTCGTAAGGATAGACGACCTTCATCCCCTTCGGGAAAAAGCGGCCCAACTCCTTCATCTTGGCCTTGACGGCATTGGCCGTATCGAGGGCATTGGCGCCCGCGACCATTCTGACGGCCATGCCGGCGGACGGTTTGCCGTTGTAAAAGGCCTCGATATCGTACGCGTCCGTCCCCAACTCCTGCCTCCCTACATCCCTGATACGTACGATAGAGCCGTCCTGGTTGACGCGGACCGGGATAGCGCCGAATTCCTCCGGCGTTTTAAGAAGGCTTTGGACGATGATCGACGCATTGAGTCGCTGTCCGGGAACGGAAGGCGCGCCACCGAACTGACCCGCGGAGATTTCGACGTTGTAGGCCTTGAGCGCCATGACCACATCTTCTATGGTGAGCTGGAAACTGATTAGTTTGTCGGGATTGAGCCAGACCCTCATCGCGTACTGGGAGCCGAAGTTTTCCACCTCGCCCACCCCGGGCACCCGGGCGATTACCTTCTCCAGGTTCGATTGGGCATAATCCCTGAGGTCATTGCCGTCCATGCTGCCGTCCTCGGAGATGAGGCCGATCACCATGAGGTAGTTTTTCGTGGCCTTGCCCACGGTGACGCCCTGACGTTGTATCACTTCGGGCAAGCTTGCCATGGCAAGCTGAAGCTTATTCTGCACCTTTGCCCATGCGAGGTCCGGATCGGTACCGGGAGCAAAGGTCAATTCGATACGGGCCGAGCCTGCTGAATCACTGGTGGCCGATATATAGAGCATTTTATCGAGGCCGGTCATCTTCTGCTCTATTATCTGGGTTACGCTGTTCTCTACTGTCTCCGCCGATGCCCCGGGATAAAAGGCCTGTATGTAGATTGACGGCGGCGCCACCGCGGGATACTGGGATATAGGCAGACTATAGATGGCGAGGCCCCCGCCCAGCATGATGATGATGGCGATAACCCAGGCGAAGACGGGGCGGTCAAGGAAAAATTTGGATAGCATCCGTCGCCTCCCGCCTAATTCTTTTGCGTGGAGCGGTCTGTCGCCTGCCCCGGACCGTCCTTCCGGACGGCGTCGAGGAGAACGGCCTTTACGGTAGAGCCTGGTCGCGCCTTTTGTGTGCCTTCCACGATGACGCGGTCGCCGGGGGCAAGGCCGGCGGAGACGAGCCATTTATCCCCGATGGCACGATCGACGGTAATGGATCGCGCCTGGACCTTATTTTGGGCATCGACGGTCAGGGCGACAGCATTCCCCTTGGGGTCCCGTGAGACGCCCTGTTGGGGGACGAGCATTGCGCGCTCCATAACTCCTTCCTGAATCACCGGGCGGACAAACATACCCGGCAGCAGAGTTTGTTTCGGATTGGGAAAGACGATACGAAGAATAAAAGAGCCCGTGGTCTGATCCACGGTGACATCGGAAAACTTGAGGGTCCCTTCCGAAGGGTAGGGGGTGCCGTCTTCAAGGAGCATCTTTACACGGGTATGTCCCGCGCCTTTGAGCCGTCCGTTCTCCAGGTGACGTTTAAGCTGGAGGAGGCTTGCGCTCGACTGCGTGGCGTCGACAAAAATAGGATCGAGCTGCTGAATGGTGGTGAGGGGCGAAACCTGATGGGCTGTGGCGAGGGCCCCCACGGTGACGTGTGATTTGCCGATCCGGCCGCTAATGGGCGCGGTGATGCGGGTATAAGCGAGATTGATGCGCGCGGTCTCCACCGCCGCCCTGGCTACCCCGACCTCGGCCTCAACCTGCTTGAGGGCTGCCGATGCTTCATCATACTCCTGCTGGCTCACCGCTTTGGCGGCAACCAGTTCTTTATAGCGTCCTTCCTTTAATCGGATGGGGGGCAGGTTGGCTTCCGCCTTCGCAAGGGTCGCCTTTATATTGTCATATACAGCCTGATACGGCGCGGGATCGATCTGATAGAGCACATCCCCGGCCTTCACGTCGTCCCCTTCGACAAAGAGCCGCTTCTGTATGACACCGTTCACCTGGGGGCGTACCTCCGCGACCAGGTATGAAGATGTCCGGCCCGGTAATTCCGTGGTAATGACCACCGGTTCGAGCTTTATAGCCACCACCGCGACCTCGGGAGGGTTCTGAGGGCCGGCCTGGCTTGCTTTTCCCTTTTGACAGCCCGTCATGGCAATCAGAATAATCAGACTCCAAAGGGCGAGGTTAATCGTTCGTTTACCGCTCTCTTGCACGCAACACCTCATCAAAGTAATTTCTTTATTCATCCCGTACCACCTTCGATCCCCCGTGGGCCAGCATTTGCCTGGTGGAGGAGATGCCCGCCAGGGTCAACCTGACCACATGATTGATGTAGGCTTCCACATCTTCTATTTTGGGAAAACCGAAACGGTTGGGCCGGTCGCTTTCTTTTGAAGATTCAGCCACGATCATGTTCACACATTGAGAAACTATGCTTATGACAAAAAATTGAATATCCCTTTCCGGAGCCTCGGCGCCGAGCAATTCGCGCAGCACGCTCTCGGTTCTTTTGTTGAGACGGTTCACTTCGTCGAGTATAATCTGCTCAAGGAGTCCGGTGGGATTGGCAAATTCCTTCAGGGCAATAAAGAACTCCTTGTTGTCCCGATCGGAGATCCTTCGAAGAAGAGCGGACACCTGACCGCGCAAACGCTCTTCGGGGGGCGCATCCCCGGGCACCCCTCCATCGGGAGGATAAGTCTTTATCGATTTAAGAAAGGCGTAGCGCCACGATTCACTGTAAAGATTTGCTTTATCTCCGAAATGATAATTGACCGCGGCAAGGTTCGCCGAGGCCCGTTCGCAGATATCGGCAATAGTCGTATCCCGGTAGCCTTTTTCCGCGAAAATCTCGCGCCCTGCGGCGAGTAGGCTCTGGCGGGTCTGCTCCGCGTCCTTTCTCAATGCTTTCATCCCCTCGGAATCCCCCACTCTGACATTAAAACGCTAATTTCAATTGTATATTTTAATTATTCAATTGAATAAGTCAAGGAAAAATTGTGGATTTTCACTTTCTCCTTAAAAAGCCGCATCTTGAGCGGGGGCAGTCGGTAAGGATATAGGCGGTGTGGATTCAAAAAGAAAAAGCGGTAAAGAGGGTCCCCAGGGCAGATGAAAGCACCTGTCCCGGGGCAAGAGGCATCTTATCGGCTCATTTTGCTTTTGTAACGACCTTGGCCCAGGAATCCCGGAGAGTAACAATCCGATTGAATACGGGCTTTCCCGGGATTGAGTCGACCGGGTCGGCAGAGAAATAGCCCAATCGCTCGAACTGAAACCTGCTCCCTCCCGACGCGGCTCCAAGACTCGCCTCCACCCGGCAATCGATGAGGGTTTCGAGAGACGAAGGATTCAAATGAGCAGCGAAATCGTCCCCCTCGCTCGCGGCATTGGGGACCTGAAAAAGACGGTCGTACAGCCTCGCCAATGCAGTGACGGATTGTCCGGCGGAGACCCAATGGATCACCCCTTCCACCTTACGGCCGTCGGGGGGCGCACTGTCACGCGTATCGGGATCGTATGTGCAATGGACCTCCATAATGCGGCCCGTCTCATCCTTTACGACCGAAGCATATTTTATTACATAGGCATATCTCAGGCGCACTTCACGACCCGGACTGAGGCGTTTATATTTTTTTGGAGGCTCTTCGCTGAAATCATCCCCCTCGATATAGAGCACCTTGGAGAAAGGCACTTTTCGGCTGCCAAATTCCGGTTTTTGAGGATGGTTGGCGCAGTCGAACTCCTCGACCCGGTCATCCGGATAATTATCGATCACGAGTTTCAGGGGCCGAAGGACCGCCATGGCTCGGGGGGCACGGTCGTTGAGATCGTCGCGGACACAGCTCTCCAGGAGGGACATGTCGATGAGGTTGTCCTTCTTCGCCACACCGATCTTGGCACAGAAAGTACGGATCGCTTCTGGCGTATACCCGCGCCGCCGCATTCCGGCAATGGTGGGCATGCGGGGATCATCCCAGCCGCTTACATCCTTTTTCTCTACCAACTCTATAAGGCGTCTTTTGCTCAAAATCGTGTAACTGAGGTTGAGCCTGGCGAATTCTATCTGGCGGGGTTGAGGCTCCGGGATCAGGGCATCCACAATCCAGTCGTAAAGGGGCCGGTTATTCTCGAATTCCAGAGTGCAAATGGAGTAGATGATATTTTCGAGAGAATCTGACAGGCAATGGGCAAAATCATACATGGGATAGACGACCCATTCGCTTTCGGTCCTATAGTGGGGCGAGCGCTTGATCCGGTAGATCACGGGGTCTCTCATGGTGATATTGGGTGATGCCATGTCGATCCTGGCCCTGACCACGTGGGCGCCGTCCTCAAATTCTCCTGCCCTCATGCGGGTGAAGAGGTCGATGTTCTCTTCGACGGACCTGTTTCTATAAGGGCTTTCCCTGCCGGGCTCGGTAAGGGTGCCCCTGTACTCTCTTATCTGATCGGCGGAAAGGCTGCAGACATATGCCTTGCCTTCTTTAATCAACCTTACGGCGAACTGGTAAAGCTTCTCGAAATAATCGGATGCGTAAAAGAGGCGATCTTCCCAGTCGAAACCGAGCCAGCGGACATCCTTTATGATGGAATCCACAAATTCAAGGGATTCACCGCTGGGATCGGTATCATCCATACGGAGATTACAGGTCCCGCCATATTGGGCGGCAATACCGAAATTCAGGCATATCGATTTGGCATGGCCTATATGAAGGTAACCATTGGGCTCGGGGGGAAAGCGGGTAGCGACCCGTCCTCCGTTCTTGTTCGTCTTCAGGTCGTCATTTATAATCTCACGTATAAAGTCGGTTTGAGGCGCGGAGTCTGTCTCTATCATGTCGGGTAATTCTCCTCCTTGGTCTGACCGGCCCCAGAAAGAGGCCTCAATGCGTTAAATACTTACCACACCATGGGAATTCTTTCAATCCGCCCCATCCGCTCAGGTCCCGTCTCTCCATGTGATATGTTGAGCAGTGCGTTCGATCCATGTAGGAAACCCGAGTTCAGGATAGCCCAGGGCAAGACCTCCGTATAGTATGTGACCCTTGGGCAGTCCGAGGAGAAGGGGAAGCCTCTTTTCCCTGCTGCACGCAGCTACCACATAGCCGGTGAAGAAGCTGCCGAGACCGAGAGAAGAGGCGGTGTAGACGGCATTCTGTACTGCCAGGGCTGCATTGGTCTCCCCAAACCGTATCGACCGGCGGGCATGGAAGAAAAGAACGGCCGGCGCCTTGAAAAGTATTACGTCCCAATGGTTTCGGGCCCTCTCCGCAATAAGGTCGAATTGATTGACCCAGCGTTTTATTTCCTCCACGTCCTTTTCCCCGTAAAGCATGTAGAGCCTTCTCCAGAGGGGATTTCTAAGTTTGCGGGAGACGTCGCCAAGCCATTGGGCTGTAATGGCGGCGATCTCGGCGAGGAGAGCTTTATCGGTGACCACGATATATTCGGTGCTCCTGCTGTTCTTGGCGCTGGGCGCGTAGCAGGCTCCATCGATCACTTTTTCGAGTACTTCCCGCTCCACGCGCCTGTCCTGAAAATTCCGGACTGACCGCCGGGTCACGATCATCTCCCGCACCTGCTCATAAGTAGGCATGAGACGAGGCTCTACGGGGTGGATCAGCTCCGGAGGACTTTCCTCCTGCCATATTGCACCCGTGGGGCAGATAAGGGCGCAGTGACCGCACCCGTTGCATGAATCCTCGTGAGCGACCAACGGCACGGAATCAATCGTTTCCCGGGAGAAGACTTTTTCACAGACGCGGACACAGAGTCCGTCTCTCACGCATCGTTCGGGATCAATCGTTATTCGGGACATATCGCTCCTGTTATGTATCATACTCCTTCGTGCAGTTACCATAAAAACTTATACCCCGTTCGATGGAGGTATGTCATCCCACTCATGGGTCATGGTCCCGGTTTTTCGAGGACTTGACACCATGGGAGAGTGATTATAGACTCAATGGAGCGAGAAAAAGGTGTCTTATCAAACCTAAAACAGGATACTGTATCAATTGCGACAACAGGCACGGGTGCAAGAGCGGCACCCCTCCCTGTATCGAGCAGATGGAAGAGGACGGCGTAACAGGAGCGACGGGCAAACAATACCTCGTGAGCCGTAATTGTACGGAGAAATGCAGGGGCTGCCCTTTCTTCCGGCAATGCTGGAATGAGGGCGAATACCTCCGGATGAATCGAACCGGAGGTTCGGGCTGAGCCCGTCTTCTCTGACGAAAGGTCTTAGGAAAGTGCCCCTTTCCGACCCGGCGCGTCGATCACAAATTCGACCACCATGCCTTTATCTCCCGATGCATCCCGTGCCAGAAGAGGCTCCCCGTACAGGCCATCCAGCTCGAAAACATCATGAATGCAGTCATGGACATAGGCGACCCACACTTTATCATCAGCGACGCCGCCCGTTACGGTGAGCTTTGTTATCCTACACCGAAAATTGGTATTCGATTGAAACTGCGCCATAAATTTCCGTGCCAGCTCCGATGTGGAAAAAATACCGAATACGCCCTGTCCCATCAATACTTCGTCAATAACGGCAAAAAGCTCCACTCATCTCCTCCTCTTCATGTGGTTTTCCTCTCAATGAGAGTATGGAAGGTATTCTGTGTGCGCGACTGGTGCGCCCGAAGGCGCGTCTAGATTATAAACCAAAAAGGCCTTACGTGGGTAGCCCCCGGCCCCCCCCATGCTCCCGTCTTTTCGTTTCCGCCTTCCTTTCCTTGACCGAGGCATCAATCTGTGAGAAACTTTACTGGTAATGAAAATTCCAAAAGGTTTATTTTAAGGCGGAAAAAGTATTGAAAGAAACCGCTCATAAAACCGGCTCCAGAGACAGAAAGCTGGGCGACGAATGGGCCGACTGGGACGGCCGCTCCAGGGCTCATGACCAGGAGATAGAGGAGCGGTCGGCAACGTTCCTTATTCTTGCCGCCGTTGCGGTCTGCATGCTCGTGGGGTTGCTGATAATCTCCTGGTATATGGTGAGACCGAGAATCGAACAGTTCTACGTGCTCCTCCCCAAGGCGATTGAATGGGCCCTTGCCATAGGCGGGGCGCTCCTGTTCGTACTCGTCTGCATAGAAATCCTGGTATTAAGAAGGATGGAGAAGTCCCTCTTCCCTTATAAACTGGTGGAGCGGCTTTTTCTCATGGTCCTGCCGAAGGCGCTCTGGGTCGGGGCACGGATGGGAATTAACAGGGACCGGGTGGGCAATTCGTTTATTAAAGTCCACAACTACATTACCGCGACTCCTGCCCATAGGCTCAATCCCCAAAGGCTGCTCGTCCTTCTTCCCCGATGTCTTGGAAGGCAGACCCGTGGCGAGATCATGAGCAGGGCGGAAGAATACGAGGTTCAGATAGTGACCGCGGGCGGAGGGGAAGAGGCAAGGAAGGCGATCGGAGAGTTCAGACCTACCCTTATATTGGCCGTGGCCTGTGAAAGAGACCTGCTCTCCGGCATAAAAGATGTAACGGAGAGAGTGCCTGTTCTTGCAATACCCAACAAGAGACCCGAAGGGCCGTGCAAGAATACATGCCTCCAGATTGAAAAGTTCGACTACCTGCTCCATTTCGTGAAGGCGCCGAGAAAGAAGACAGACCAAATCCTCTCCTCCTGAGGGACGCACCCCCTTTCTTCGTCTCAACTTGTGTGAGATCCCGAAGAACCTGCGGAGTTCGCCGCCATTTACACCGTTTCTTTCCTGCATTATACTCCTTGAGAAAGCAGTTATATTGCCAAGAAGGAGGAGGAATATGGTACTTCCTTTGCAAATCAGTTTTCACGAAGTGGACAGGTCTGAAGCCCTGGAAGCCCGGATAAGGGAAGGGGCGACGAAATTGGACCGGTTTCATGAGACCATTATGAAGTGCAGGGTCGTGGTCGAAGCGCCCCATCGACGCCATCGGACCGGAAACTCCTATCATCTGCGAATCGATGTCAGCGTTCCCGGAAAAGAGCTGGTGGTGGACCGTGAGCCGGGCGACCGGGACACCCACGATGACGTCTATGTCATGGTCCGTGATGCATTCGAGGCAATGGAGAGGAAGCTGAAAGACTATGACCGGAAGAAGCACGGAGAGGTGAAGCTCGATCTAGCCGCGCCTCATGCAAAGGTCGTCCGGCTGTTTCCCGAGGAGGGCTATGGATTTCTGGAGTCTTTCGATGGAAATGAGCTCTATTTCAACAAAAACAGCGTTCTTAATGACGGATTCGGACGTCTGAAGGTAGGTATGGAAGTACGGTACCGCGAGGAGATGGGAGATAAAGGACCCCAGGCGAGCACGGTGGCAATAGTCGGTAAGGAGGCAAGTCATACTGAAATGACCCACTCGCTGGATTAACGGACAAGAACTCCACCCCGGGCAAGATCGGCCCGGGGTCTTTAGAAAGAACGGCCACTCTTGCAACAATAGGTCCGCCATGATATCATAAGCCATGTCACGCGGAAGGGGGGCCTTCTCCTGATGGCAGGGGATAGGAACAGCATAGAACAATCATTAGTACGCCACCTCACACTCGATCTTGGTAAGGATATGTATTCCGCCACCGAAAGGGACAAGTTTCATTCCATTGTCCTGTCGGTAAGGGACCCTCTTGTCAGGCGATGGATCAGAACGCAACAGAGATATTACGATGCCGATGCAAAAAGGGTCTATTATCTCTCTTTGGAGTTTCTTCTGGGCAGGCTTCTGAGAAACTATGTCCTCAATCTCGGTCTTTCAAAAGAATACGGTAAAACGATGGATCTCCTCGGCCTCTCTTTCGAGGAGGCCATGGAATATGAGCCTGACGCAGGGTTGGGTAACGGCGGATTGGGCCGTCTGGCTGCGTGTTACATCGATTCCCTGGCCACTCTTCAATATCCGGCCTATGGGTACGGCATACGCTACGAGTACGGGATCTTCTTTCAGCAGATCAAGGACGGCTTTCAGGTGGAGGCGCCAGATAGCTGGCTAAGATATGGGAATCATTGGGAATTTCCGAGGCCGGAGCTGCTCTACACCGTACGCTTTTATGGAAAAATACGCACCGCGGCATCAGGTGGAGGAAAGTACCGGATGAAATGGGCGGGGGGCGAAGAGATCATGGCCATGGCCTATGATTATCCGGTCCCCGGGTTCATGAACGAGACGGTGAATACCCTTCGTCTCTGGGCCGCCAAGTCAACCAGGGATTTCGATCTTGATTACTTCAATAGCGGAGACTATTTAAAAGCCGTGGAGGACAAGGACCGGAGCGAGAATGTCTCCAAGGTCCTCTATCCTAACGATCAGAACATTGCCGGTAAAGAGCTGAGGCTGAAGCAGCAGTATTTCTTCGTCTGTGCAACATTGCAGGATATCATAAGAAGGTACCGGAAGTCCCGCCAGACCTATACACAATTTCCCGATAAGGTAGCGGTCCAGCTCAACGATACCCATCCCGCGATCGCGGTAGCGGAGTTGATGCGACTTTTGGTTGACGAGGGTGGGATTCTCTGGGAAGATGCATGGGCGATCACGAAAAAGACTTTAGCCTATACGAATCACACAGTCCTGCCCGAAGCCCTTGAAACGTGGTCGGAGGGTATTTTTGGAAATCTTCTTCCCCGTCACCTCCAGATCATAAAAGAGATCGACAGGAGATTCCTCGTCCAGGTGAGCGACCGGTTTCCGGAAGATGGGGGAAAAAAAGAGAGGATGTCGATTCTTACAGGGGCAGGAGAGCAGGTCATCCACATGGCCCGGCTTGCGATGGTGGGAAGCCATGCGGTCAACGGGGTTTCGGAGCTGCACACGGACATCCTCAAAAAATCCGTATTTAATGATTTTTACGACCTCATGCCTGAGAATTTCGAAAATGTCACGAACGGCATCACGCCCAGACGCTGGCTTCTCCAGGCAAACCCTCACCTCGCCGACCTTATCACCGAAGCGATCGGAGACCGGTGGATTACCGATCTCGAAGAGCTGAGGAAGATAGAGCCTCTAGCAGAGGATCGCGAATTCTGCAACAAGTTCTCCCGTATAAAAGAGATGAATAAGGTGGCCCTTGCCGATTATGTCTATAAGGCGTACTGGCTTTCCTTTCCTTCCGACTATTTTCTCGATTGCCAGACCAAAAGGTTCCATGAGTATAAACGGCAGCTCCTCAATGTCCTCCATGTAATCACCCTTTATAACCGGATTCGTGAAGGAAAGGTGACGAAGGCGTTCCCGCCGCGCACGATTCTCTTTGCCGGTAAGTCGGCGCCCGGATACTACATTTGCAAACTTATCATTAAACTCATTCACAGCCTTGAAGCGGCAATCGATGCGGACCCCCTGGTACGGGAAAAACTGGCCCTTGTCTTTGTCCCTAATTATGATGTGAGTCTTGCCCAGCGCATCATGCCTGCCGCCGAATTATCCGAGCAGATCTCTACGGCAGGGTATGAGGCCTCCGGAACGGGTAATATGAAATATACCCTTAACGGCGCTTTGACCATCGGCACTCTTGATGGGGCAAATGTGGAGATCAGGGAAGAGGTGGGGGAAGAAAATTTCTTTCTCTTCGGCCATAAGACCGACGAGCTTGTGAGGCTGCGCTCTTCTTACAGTCCCGGAAGGTATTATGAAGAGAACCGGGAACTCAAGAAAGCCATAGATCAGATTTCCGGGGGCTATTTCTCGCCGGGCTCACCCGACCTGTTCCGTCCCGTGATCGATCCGCTCCTTCGGAGCGATCCTTATTTCGTGCTTGCCGATTATGCCTCCTACGTGGAATGTCAGGAGAAGGTGAGCAGCACCTACCGCGACAAGACCCTCTGGACGAGAAAAGCCATTCTCAATGTCGCCCGAAGCGGGAAATTCTCGAGCGACAGGGCGGTGCGTGAATATGCGGAGCGCATCTGGGGCATAACGCCTGTCCCGGGTTAGCAAATAAATTCTATTTTTTTCCCGTACAGATAAAGTACATCTCCGAGCTTACCCTTCTTGATGCCGCCGGTTTAAAGATTGCGACTTTCCTGAACATCTCCTTCAGTGTTTTATCCGCTCCCTTGAGCGAGTCCGAGAAGAAAGATTTGATGAGAAAGTTCCCTCCTCTTTTAAGGCAGGCGCTCACGACCTTCAGAACAGCCTCGAACAGTTCATCCACGTTCCGGTCATCTACCTCCCGGATACCCGACATATTGGGTGCGATGTCGCAAGTAACCACATCGTAGTGAGGGATCGAGAGGTCTTCGAGGAGCGTCCGGGCGTCAATAGACCTGATGTCAAGGGTGAGGACGGTGATATTCTTCTCGGGCAGGGGAGCGACGGGAAGTATATCGATACCCACGACCCGACCGCCCTCTCCGGTCAATTTTGAAATGATCTGGAGGAAGCTTCCCGGCGCGCATCCGAGATCCAGAACCCTGTCCCCGGGTCTGATAAGGGTGAACTTATCCTGAATCTCCTTGAGCTTATAGACACTTCGGGCCCGGTAACCATCCTTTTTCGCTTTATTAAAGAACGTATCTCTGACGATAAATTTACTCATAGGGGTTCACGATGAGCTCCTGCCGGGGCTCAGCCCGGTTCTCTTTTGATTCAAGGGTTTTACTTATAAAAAAAGCGAGAGCGCCCCGGGGTCCTTTCTCATGTTTCAATAATTCCATGAGGGTCATAAAAGAGTCATACCTCCCGGATAAATAATAAATATATGCATAATCTTCTATAAGCCTTGTCAGGAACGGGAGCTTCGCCTTCAATGGCTCTGTTTCAATGAGTTCCGTCAGAAAGGTCTCCAATTTCTCCGTCATCACCTGGGGCGGCAGGAGGATATTCGATCCTGTGGCGGAGGCGAGGACCTCTTTGTCTGCCTCCATCGTATCCCATGCCAGAGAGAAAGAGTGGAACAGGTCGTCCGACAGGACCTCGCTCACGGGCAGCGGCGTGATGTCGTCCGGGATCTGCAACTCATAGAGGTCCCTGGGCCTCTGCACCCCTGTTTTGAGGTTCAAAGCGAACTGCTTTATCTGTCTCACGTCTTCCTCGTGACGATGGGAAAGAGCCTCTCCTTCTCCGATGAGACAGGCGGCATAGGCGGGAGAAATCTCCACGAGGACGCTGAGCCTGTCTGTTGCGTCCCGATACTCGGCAATAATCGCCTCGAATTCGGAACGGGCAAGGGGCGCGAGTTTCAGGTCGGTGAGGCCATCATATAAGTGGAGCATGGCATTCACGAAGATATAGTAATTTTTCTTTACCTCAAAGGCGAGAATTACTATCCGGGTGTTTTCCTGATCGTAATTCGACATAAAAGCCTTGTGCTCTTTTTTATCTTCTATGGCCTTTAATGCCGGTTCCCCGGCGGGTCTCGGCTCTTCCACTCTGATCCCCACGGTCTTGAGCCTGAAAAGCGCCTTTCTGATAAGCTTTTGAAGCTCCTTATCCGTCTCACCGGCGAGGAGGGCAATAAAACATATCCCAGCTCTCTCGTCCCGCACCGACGCGAGGCCCGTCACCATCTCTTTCCGTCCCTCCGGGGCCAGGCCGAGATAAATCTCCCTCAATCGTGAAGGATCATCGAGGTTTTCTATATAAGAAGTTCTGTCGTTTTTTTCCATCCTATTCCATTATGGGGGACAATTATTCAGCCTCGCGTCGCCCTCATGTTTATGTCTTCCCGCCTCACACGCCTCACACGAACTTTTTATTGGGGCTCACGTCGCCCCCTCGACGGGCAAAAGCCCGCCGAGCCTCCCCCCGCCTCAGGCGCCTACTGTTGGTCTCGCTCGCCGTGCGAGTTGGGGCCGCGGTATTGTTTCGTTCGACAAGGTTCCATCTTTCCGCCTCACACAGATTTACGCATTACACGCATTACACGCCTTATTCCACCGCCTCGCTCCAGAAGGAGCGGTCGAGCCTCAGGTCGTATTCCCTTTCCGTCTCGTCGGCGCCGAAGAAGCCGACATGCAGTTCTGGAGGGGCTGCTTTCGGCAGCGATAAGATCCAGGAGGCGAGGGTCCGCTCGGAGCCTGGGGGTCCGCCGAACCTCAGTATGGCATCTTCCGTACCGGTGCCTCTATCTTTACTTATGCCTATGAAAGTGTCCATGGTCAGGGGGCCGGCAAGGCCGGTGAACGCGCCTGCGAGCCGCTCAAGCCTTAGTTCGCTGTTCTTCCTCATTTTTTTATTAAAATCGATGAATTTTTGTTGAATATAATGATTGGTATGGAAGAGAGTTCCGTTTTCTGCAGTCCTTATCAAGGCGTCCCCCTGGGGAGGAATTTCGGCCAGCGCAATTTTGTGCCGATCCGCGATGAGATAAAAGATGGGAAAGCCTTTCTTGAACGCGAGGGGCGCAGACAGAAGGGCATCGACCGTTTCGTATCCGGTAAGTAATGCTTCCGTAATCCGTTCTGCCGAAGGGTTCATCCTGGAGTCCGAGATGGTCTCGGGGGCAGCGCTTACCACGGCAAGACCCTTTTCGTTTATTCCCGCTACCGGCCCCTGGCCTTTCTTGGTATGGAGCGGAAAAAGGCCCAGGTAGGGAATGCCCTCCCTGGGAATTACCATGCGAAATTCGCAATGCACCGGTTGCCCGTCATAGTTTTTTCCCACCAGCGCTCCGCCGCCCTCTACGGAATTTCCGACGGCGCCCCAGAGGGACGAACCATGAGCGGGTGAAGAGGCGAAGGTAATGAGGGAAAGGCATGAAAGGAGCCACAGGAAGCTTCCGCAAAAAGAGATACCCCTATTCGGCCCCATCGTCTTCCTCTGTCGTAAAGGAAAGACGCCCTTTGCCTTTAAAAGAAGAGATGTCGGTGTAAAATGAACATTTTTTGAAAAGTATACGTAAATCATGGATAACATGCGATATAATACCATAGTCGGCCCTGTAAGGGCAGTTTATCTCACATCAGTCCATCTTCGGGGTCGTGAGGGAGTGCCATGTCCAGGACCGTCCGGACCTCCATCCGTTCTCTGGTCATTCGGGCCGTGTGGGCCTTGAGGTCAAGGACCAGGACCGTAACATTATCCATGCTCCCCTCCCGTATCGCCCTGTCCTTTATGGCATCGGCTCCCTTCTGGGCTTCCCGGGCCTCCCGGATGACTGCAATCACTATCTCCGGAGTAAGAACATCCCACACGCCGTCGCATGCCAGAACGGCATAATCGTTCTCTCTGCCCAGGAGGCCGGAGACGATGCGCGGCTCGGAGGTGACGAAAGGCTTGAGATCCCTATCCCCAAGGGCCCGGGTCATCGCGAGAAAACCCATTACACGCGGTGTCCCGAGATGGGTGATTACCCCGCCGAGTGATTCTATCCTTTCCCTTTCTTCGGGCAAGTCCGGCTTGTGATCGAGGGTCAGAGTCTCAACGCCTGATCCGGTGCCTATTATTACCCTTGAATCTCCGGCGTTGGCGGCTAAGAACCTCTCTCCCATGAGAAGAAGGGTGGCTGCGGCGGTCCCCCCCTGGATACCCTCATGGATGATGTACTCATCCACGGCGTTATATGCCTCTCGCAGTAAAAGAATTTCGTTGAGGCGATCGAAGGCAGGCTTCTCCTGTTCCTCGTACCATCGGTTCAGAAAATGGGGGGTAAGCATCTCCGAAGCGAGGCGGGCGGCCTCCCTGCCGAGATGACCGTCATAGACTTCGGCACTGAAAAGAGGAAGATCGGGCCCTCCATGGACCGCGTGGTGGTCTTCCATGTTGTCCCTCATTCCGATTGCTTCGCTGATACCGACCTTAATATCCATGTGTCCCGTTCCGGAGGCCTTTAAATGAACGTAAGAAATATTGCCTTACATTATGATAATGAGCCTCGCGAAGATTGTAAAGGCAATACCGCGAGACTCCCCCGTCTATCCGAATTTCTGTGGGAGGTAGAGGGATGAGCCTTCCTGATTCATTGACAAAAAGTTTTTGATAGTGGTAAGAGTAGAACAAGACCCTTTATGGCCAAAAAACCGACTAACCTGATCTATGGCGTGGATGACAGGCCGCCAGTTTTTACGACCCTTATATTGGGTTTGCAGCATGTGTTCGTCCTGTTTATCGCCCTTATTTTTCCCGTGCTTATAGTGCGACAACTGGGAAGCTCGATAAGCCCTGATTGGGCGAGGGGCTTCATTAGTCTTTCCATGATTGCGGGGGGAGCGGCAACGGTCCTTCAGGCCTTTACGAAGGGACCCGTGGGATCGGGCTATCTTTGTCCTTCCGTGTGCGGACCTTCCTATTTTGACGCGTCAAAGATTGCCGCAGCCACGGGAGGATTGCCCCTTCTTTTCGGTATGACGGCCGTGGCCGGCATCATCGAGTGCCTGTTTTCGCGGGTCATACACCGGCTGAGGGTGCTCTTCCCCTCAGAAGTCACGGGCGTGGTCGTTGCAATGGTGGGGATAGTGGTGATCCCTATCTCGGTGAAGAATTTTTTCGGCTATGAGGCGGGAGACCTTTCTCTTCGCCCGGCAGAGATCAGTACCGGCCTCGTCACTTTTTTTGCAATCATTGCGTTGAGCGTGTGGAGCAGGGGTAAGTTAAAGCTTTACTGTACCCTTGTAGGAATGGTCGTCGGGTACGGGATCTCCGCGCTTCTGGGCATTATTACCGCGGATGACCTGGAAAAGATACGCTCCGCCCCTGTCTTCGCCCTTCCCCGGCCGGATAAAATAAGCTGGGCCTTTGATTTTTCTCTTGTAATACCTTTCACGGTGGCCACCCTTTGTTCGACCTTCAAAACAGTGGGGGACCTGGTGACGTGCCAGAAGATCAACGACAGTGACTGGAGGAGACCGGATATGAACGCGGTTTCACGAGGTATCCTTGCTGACGGGCTGGGCGGGGTGATACCGGGAATTATAGGAGGCTACGGACAATCGACTTCGTCGTCCAATGTGGGCCTTTCGGTGGCAACCGGAGCGACGAGCCGCGTGGTGGCCTTTGCGGTGGGCGCTATTTTCATATCCCTCGCCTTCTTCCCGAAACTGGCGGAGCTATTCCTCATAATGCCCAAACCCGTAATCGGAGCAACGCTCATTTTTGCCGTCAGTTTCATGATCGTGGCGGGATTTCAAATCATGATGTCAAGAATGATGGATGCCCGCAAGACCTTCGTGGTCGGCGCCTCGATCATCTTCGGCTTAAGCGCCGATATGGCGCCGGAGCTTTATCGAAACGTCCATCCATGGGTAAAGCCCGTATTCGCCTCCTCCCTCTCTCTCGCCACGATGGCCGCAATTCTCCTCAACCTGCTTCTGAGGATCGGCATTTCACGACAGGCGGTACTGGAGCTGAATGTGGCAACTGATTCCTCGGAGAAAATATTCGAATTTATGGAGCATCAGGGGAGAAGCTGGGGCGCCCGTCCGGAAGTGATTCACAGCGCTGCCTCCGCCTTGAACGAGTTTCTTGAAGGAGCCTCCCTTGTCGAGGTGAAGGAAGGGAAGGTGAAGGTGAAGGCGGAGTTTGATGAATTCAAGCTCGATATGACGATTTCCTATCGTGGTGAACCCCTGGAGCTTGCCTTATCCCGGCCTTCAAAGGAGGAGTTGAAACGGGAAGCTGCGGCTTCCACGAAGCTGTCAGGTTACATGATCCGCCAATACACGGATGCGGTGCGCCAGGAAAAGAGGGACGACATGAACCTCCTCTTCCTCCATTTTGAACATTAATCTGAAGGCGTCGATGCTTACTTCCTTCCGTTCAAAACTACTCCTCCTCATCATCACTATCCTTACCGTGTCTTCCGCCGCGATTATGGCTTTTACCGTAGTGGAAGTGACGGAGACGATGAGCAGGACGACGAGACAGGCAGCGCGCGACCAGCTCCGCCTCGTGAAGCTGGACATCGAGAACGAGCATCGGAGCATCGTCTATCATAAAGAGTATGCCCTTCTCAGGTACAAAGAGCAGCTTAAGAACCTCACGGCCCTGGCCCTGACGCATATCGATGGATATTATGCCCTTTACCGGGCGGGATCGCTCACGGAGGGGGAGGCGAAGAGATTAGCCGCCGAATCTCTTCGAAATTTTAAATTCGGAAACAACGACTATTTTTTTGTCTATGATCTGAAGGGGATGAATATCTCTCACCCTGATCCGGCACTCTACGGAAAGGACCTTTCCCTGTTTCGGGACGTGAAGGGAAAGTACGCGGTACGGGACATCATCCGGACCGCTCTCACCAAAGGGAGCGGATTTGACTCATTCTGGTATATACGGTTGGGAGAAAAAGAGCCGGCGGAGAAGCTGAGTTATGTCGAGCTTTATAAAAAATGGAATTGGGTGGTGGGCACCGGTGTGTACATCGATGACATTACACGTGATATGAACATGAAGATCGAAAGGGTCGTGAAAGGCCTCGAAGAGACCATGGGCAGAATGCGTATCGGGCAGACCGGCTATTTCTTCCTCTTTAACGGTCAAAAGAAGATGCTCCTCCACCCTGCCCTCAAAGGCAAGGAGGCGGCACAGGTAAATGACCCTGCCCGGGTGATCCTCCATTATGATGAGCTTATAAAGGCTTCAAAAAACCCGGGATTGCCTTTGATATACCTTTGGGACAAACCCTCGGGGCATGAGGGCGATTTCCGTTTCCTCAAGGAAGCCTATGTCGATTATTTCCCTCCCCTTGACTGGTATGTGGCCGCCTCCGTGTACAGGGACGAGATTGACCGCCCCGCCAGGGTCTTGGTGGGATGGCAGATAGTTTTCACCGTGACCGGTCCTTATTGCAAGCTGTATTACGACCCTTTTCCTGGTAAAGAGAATGACGGGAAGTCTCAATCTCCTCGCCTTCTATGCGCGACAACTCTCTTATACGGATTTCACCGACATCCATGAGGCGGGCGCCAGGATCAAGGCGATTGCCATGAAATCAAAGGATGAGGTTTCACGGCTCGCGAAAGCGCTCGCCTTCATGACAGGGTCGCTCACTTCACATATAGAGAAGCTTAAGGAGGCCACGGCTGCGAAAGAGAAGATCGAAAGTGAGCTTAAAATCGCCCATGACATTCAAATGAGTATGGTCCCTCATCCTCCTGAGCTCGCGCGTCACGACTTCGAGTTGGCCGCCCATCTTGAGCCGGCAAAAGAGGTGGGGGGAGATTTCTATGATTTCTTCTTTACCGGTTCACGGCACCTCTGGATAGTCATAGGTGACGTCTCAGGGAAGGGGGTCCCCGCCGCATTATGTATGGCCCGTGGAAAAACCGCAATAAGATTGCTTGCCGCAGGGGGACAGGGCGTTCAATCTCCTTCGGAAATCCTCTCGAAAGCGAATGTGGAGCTATGCCGGGAAAACGATCAGGTCATGTTTATCACTGTCTTCCTCGCTGTCCTTGATATGGAGACCGGAGAGCTCCGCTACTCCAACGCAGGTCATAACCCGCCCTATTTGATAAATGCCGCGGGAACAGCTACCAGGGTGGACGTGAGGCCCGGGAGGCCGCTCGGCGTAAGGCCCGCCGCCTCCTTTTGCGACGAATTTCTTGTTCTGCCCCGGGGTGGGTTATGTTTCGCTTATACGGACGGCGTGACGGAAGCCATGGATCCCGAGGGGGCTCTTTTCGGAGAGGAGGGCCTGGCATTTGCCCTGGAAGGGGGCGGAGCGACATCTCCCCGGGAGCACATTATGCACGTACTTGCTGCGCTCAGACGTCATGCCGCGGGCGCCGTCCAATCGGACGATATCACCATCCTTTCCGTCAGGTTTCTCGGTCCTGCCACATAATTCGCGTTATAAAAAACCGTGGACGAAGGGGAGACAAACTGAGATAATGTGGAGAGGCACATGTGTTAAGGGCAATGGCCTGACGGAGTCGGCAGTAAAGGGAGGGACATGGAGATTACGGAATATACCAAGGGAGATGTGGTAATTCTCACTGTGAGGGGGCGGCTGGACGCACTTACGTCCCCCCAGCTCGACCAATGGTG
This sequence comes from Syntrophorhabdaceae bacterium, assembly GCA_036504895.1. Taxonomy (NCBI): domain Bacteria; kingdom Pseudomonadati; phylum Thermodesulfobacteriota; class Syntrophorhabdia; order Syntrophorhabdales; family Syntrophorhabdaceae; species Syntrophorhabdaceae bacterium. The sequence goes on along the minus strand of DASXUJ010000062.1, from coordinate 180,725 downwards.
TGCGACCCTCCTGGAGAGGGGCGTCCGATTCCTCCTTCTGGATATCCACGGCCTCGAATATATGAGCAGCGCCGGGATCAGGGTGCTGTACCGGACGCTCGGTGAGATAGAAGGGAAGAAAGGGAATTTGGTCATTGCAAATGCCGGCGAAACAATAAAAAAGGTATTCGACATGGTGGACCTTGCCTCCGATATTCCCCTATATGGCGACCTTGAAACGGCCCTCAAAGGGCTCCGGCCCGAAGGGCCTTGAAATTCGACCCTTTGTTCCTTGAGGTTTTTCAGAGTAAGTGGGGAACAAGATAATCTTTGCCTTCACGTGCGCACATTCCGCCTCACCTGAGGCGACACAGAGGAGGAGGTCAAAATTATGAGCCAAAGTACCCTGAAGGGATATATGCTCCCCCTGTCACCGGGAGGGAAAGCTTCTCTCCTGGACCCGCCCCCATGGCATTATGGCGGGGAGGCCATGCACCTCAATTTTAAGGCCGATCCGGAAAAGGTCCGTGCTCTGCTGCCCGAGCCGCTCGGTATGGGTCCGAATCCCGGTGAAGGCGCTGTCTGGTTTGTGGAATGGATATCTGTGAGCGATGCAAGTCTCGATCTCTCCTTCGTCAATCCCGAGCGTTCCATGTACAGGGAGTGCATCGTCATGATACGCTGTGATTTTGAAGGAGAACCCGGTTACTATGTGCCCTATATATGGGTGGACAACGATTTTACTCTTATGCGTGGGTTCATCCAGGGTTTTCCGAAGAAGCTTGGCCGTGTCCACATTACGAAGCTCCACGACCTGACGCCGATGGTAGGGGGGAAGAAGGGGGGCGCAAAAATGAAGGGCATATGCGCTGCCCACGAAGAAAGGATAGTGGAAGGGACGCTGGTCCTCAAGAAGGCGATACCCCCGGAAGAAGCACCTCCGGTAAAATTCTACCTCATGCGCCACTTTCCCGATTACGAAAATCCCGAAAAACCCCTCGTTCATGATATTACCATGAGTACGGTTACGAATGTGGCGGTGAAGGATGCGTGGACGGGCGAGGCCGGGGTTTACTTCATGCCCTCCCTTTTCGAAGAAGTTGCGGACCTCGGGCCTGTTCAGGCATTGGAGGGATATACCTTCAGCATCGGCCTTACCATCACGGGCGGAAAGGTCCTCCACCGGTTTATGGGCTGAGATGGAACGCAAAAAGGTGGGAATTCTGATCTTTGACGAGGTAGAGGCACTCGATTTTTGCGGACCTTTCGAAGTCTTTTCGGTGACCCGTCTTCATGAAGAGAGCCGTGGCGAGGACCCTTCTCCTTTCGAGGTCCTCCTTGTGGCGGAGAAGGCGGACCCGGTGATTACGACAGGAGGCATGAAAGTTGTGCCTCACTGCGGGATTGCCACATGTCCTCGCTTCGATATCCTTTTCATCCCCGGCGGGATGGGAACTCGCAGAGAGATGGGGAATGAGCCTCTCATCACATGGATCTCCGAGCGTGCTCGCGAGGCCGGGACCGTGGCGTCGGTCTGTACGGGTTCCATGCTTCTCGGCAGGGCAGGTTTACTCAAGGGGCGCCGGGCTACGACCCATTGGGCTCTTCTCGATTGGATGAGAGATCTCTTCCCTGATACGAAGGTGGAGAGAGACCTTCACGTGGTAGAGGACGGAAACATTTTTACCTCCGCCGGCATTTCCGCGGGGATTGATTGCGCCCTTCTGATTGTGGCCAAGTATTTCGGAGACGGTGTCTCGCGTGAGACGGCAAAACGAATGGAGTATCCTTATCCTGAAACTCTTGAGCGAAGGGTTTCCATTGTGTGACGCCCTTCACCACGGGACGCTTCGCTCGCAATAATCTTTATCATCTAAGACTGGTGCGCAGGAAACTCAGGCATAGCCGAGCTCGGCCAGTCTCTCCTCTCCCATGCCCAGAAAATGGGCTACCTCATGGACGACCGTGATCTCGACCTCCTCTTCAAGCTCCTCTATGGTGAGACAAATCTCTTCGAGAGGCTCCTGAAAGAGGAATATGGTATCAGGATAAAGGGGAGGAAAAGTGGCAAGTCGCTCCATAAGGGAAACCCCCTGGAAAAGGCCGAGAAGGGTCTCTCCCTTCGGGAGGCCCGATTCCCTGAGCATTTCCTTTGAAGGTTTTGGGAGGACGGAGATCATGATATTCTCGAGGTGCTCGCAGATTTCGGGAGGGATGCGGCGTATCGCCCTTTTTACGAGGGCGTCAAATTCCTTTTCGCTCAATTTCATCAGTGCCTCCCCATTACGAAGAACTAATTATTTAAATAGATTATAATCATCTGCTAATGTAAGACATCATCTATGGCGCCTGTTGTTCTGGTGGCTCCCGTAATGAAGCGGGAGGAGTCTCTCGTCACAAAGCCTTTGGCGCGGAGCCGGGCAAAAAGGGCCTCTCCGTCCTCCCTGGAGCGCACTTCTATCGTAAAGGTGACCAAAGTCTTCTCCAGGGGGAGGCTCTGGGTAAGCCGGTTGTGAGAGACATCGAGGATATTGGCCCTGAGCCCGGCGATAAGGGAGGTGAGATCGCGCAGATTTCCCGGTATGTCGTCCGCCACCACGTCAAAGGTCACTATTCTCCCGTTCGTAACAAGCCCCCTTCTCACGATCCTGTCGATGACGGTGAAATCGATATTTCCTCCACTCGCTACGAGGACCACCCGTTTTCCCTTGAATCGCTCCTTATGTGACAGAAGCGCCGCGAGCGGGAGCGCTCCGGCCCCCTCCACCACCATTTTCGCGCGCTCCATGAGAAGGAGCACTCCGAGGGCGACCATATCTTCCGCTACCAGTATGATATCATCGACGTATCGGATGATCATCCGGAAGGGCCTGTCCCCCAATTTGCCCACCTTGACCCCGTCGGCCACTGTAGGGCGGGGAGGGCACTCCAATAATTTTCTTTCGAGAAAGGAGCGGTATGCCGCCGGGGCCGACTCGGTGACTACCCCTATTATTTGAGTGGAAGGAGATAGGGCTTTTACTGCCGCCCCAACCCCGGCGACCAGGCCGCCCCCACCCACCGGCACGAGGATCGCGTCCACGTTGTTGAGCTCGTCCATTATTTCCAAACCTATAGTTCCTTGTCCCGCGATTACTGCATCGTCGTCAAAAGGGTGGATGAAAGGATATTGTTTTTGAGAGAGGGCGAAATCGAGGGATTGCCCCAGGTCGGCGCCTTTCAGTATCACCTCGGCCCCGTAGCCTCTCGTCGCTTCTTCTTTTATTATGGAAACCACGACAGGCATCACGATTTTTGCTTTGATTCCCGTTTCTCTGGCCGCAAAAGCAACGGCCTGCGCGTGATTCCCCATGGATGCGGTAATCACTGCATCCTCATTCATGCCTATCATCTTATTGAAAGCCCCTCTCACTTTGAAAGCCCCTGTTTTCTGGAGGTTTTCCGCCTTGATGAAGACATCCGCGCCCGTTGCCTCGCTTAAAGAACTGGACCGCATCAAAGGCGTCTTATGGATAAAAGGTCCTATCCTGTTTTGAGCCGCGAGAACTTCTTTTACGGTAATCATGACCTCTCCTTCCTCGGGTGCGAACATGTGCCGGTGCGCGAAGGCGGCCGTTCCTGATTTGCTTCGGCCACGTCCACGGTTTATCTGCATTTTACCATATTTTTTTAATTGACATCTCAATTGATACTGTTTATAAACGCATAAAGCCATTAAGGATTGAGCCGAAATTTCCGATACATGGTAAGGGGGGAGGGAGCTTGTTTCCGGGACATCAGATGACCCGGACAAGTTTCTTGTGAAGGGGAAAGCTGTGGACAGCCCGCAAGGGGAAGGGGATTTGCGACGATATGATCCATCCTGCCATTGAAGTCAATCTCGATGAAGAGACAAAAAAGGCCTTCGTCATAATTTCGGACCAGGAGTCTTATCCGGACCTGGACGATATAATTCATGCACTGAGGGAAAAGGAAATCCCCTATTGGATTGACGAGCAGAGTATCGAAAAGGCCCTGGCAGAGCACTCGACAGGCAAACCGGTGCTTGCCGCAAGGGCAGTAGACGGCAAGGCGGAAATCATTGTAGCGAGGGACGCCATGTCCGCCGAATTGGTTTTATCTCCCCCCCTCGGCGGCAATCCCGTAAGTGTCGGTGAGATAAAACAGCTCCTCACAAAGCACGGGGTTGTCTTTGGAATAGACGGGGAGGAGATCGAGCGCGCGGTGATGGAGGAAATATACAATTCTACGATCCTGATCGCGTCGGGGAAAGAGCCGGTCGAGGGAAGGGACGCTTCCGTTGAATATATGTTTACCAGGGAAACGATCATACACCCCAAAGAGATCGAATTCGACAAAGTCGATTATCGGGAATTGCAGACGGTCTTTTCGGTAAGAAAAGATGAAGTCCTCGCACAAAAAACACCGGCCGCAAGGGGTGTCGGCGGGACCACGGTAATGGGTAAGCAGATACCTGTGAAATCGGTGAGGGACATCCGTCTGGTGGCGGGTAAAAATACGCGATTTTCTGATGACGGCGCCCAGGTTTTGGCGAACATAGACGGCCAGCCCATACTCAGGGACCGGACCTTGACGGTCGAACCGGTTCTGGATATTAAAAGCGATATAGATTTCGACACGGGAAACATAGATTTCGCAGGAAGCCTTATCATTCACGGCACCATCACTGCCGGGTTTTCAGTCAAAGCGACTGAAAATATCGATATAAGCGGGGTAGTGGAGGACGCACACGTGGAGGCGGGCGGGAATGTGCTTATAAAAGGCGGGATCCAGGGAGGAAATAAGGGAATAATAAGGGCGGGAGGCAACGTGAGCGCTCTTTTCGTGCAGTATGGCACCATTGAAGCGGGGAGAGATATCCTTATAGGCGACGTCCTCCATTCCACCTTATCCGCGGGAGACAGAATTTTCGTCCTTACCGGCAAGGGCCGGATCCTGGGAGGCAAGGTATCGGCCCAGAACCTTATTGAGGCAAAGTCGATCGGTTCCGAATCGAACGTGAGGACTGAATTGAGGGTGGGATATAAGCCGAAAGAAAAAAAGCGGCTGGATGATAAGAAGAAGGAAAGATCGGAAAGGGAGGCTTCTCTTGTTGAAGTGAGAAAAGGGCTCAGAGTTCTGGAACAGCAAAGGAGGGAAAATACGCTCTCGGAGACGAAGGAAGTCCTTTACCGTAAGCTCCTCTCTGCATCTGAAGAGCTGGCAAACCGCATTGAGGAACTGCGCGAAGAAATTACCGATCTTGAGAAAAGCATAGAAAAAGGGGCCAAGCCTGAAATTAAAGTGTCCCGGGTCATCTATGCCAATGTGGGGATCGTCGTCGGCAATCTCTCCTTTGAGTCGAGAAGCGAGATCACCTGTTCGGCCCTCAGGGAGCAGGAAGGACAGATAGTAACCTCGCCCTACGTTGCCTGATTATGTGCCGGCCAGGTGGTTTTGGGAACGCCGCGGGAGTTTCCTGGCCGGCAGCACGTAGTTCTTAAATTTCTCCTTCTCCCTATTTCCCCCCCTAAAGGACTGTTTTTTCTTCTTTTTTAATGGTAGGATGAAAGGCGGCAGGTACAAAAAGGAAGGAGGGTTTAGGTGGCGAGACAGGCATATAAATCGGAAAAAAGAAGAAAAGAGATGGCGCGTCTTAAGAAACAGGAAGAAAAGCGACAGCGTCGCTTCGCCGCAAAAGCCCTGGGCGAAGAAGGCGAAGGTGAAGAGATATTGGAAGAGGGCGAAGAGGGCCAGGAAGAGGCAGGGACCGATACGGGAGAGGGCCAGGAAGAGGCAGGCGCACAGGCTGGAGAGAAAGACGCTCACCAGGAAAAATAAGGGCTCGGAGTGTGAATGCCCTTTGTCCGGTGTCCGCACTACCAAATATTCAATCGATTGCCGCGTTTCAACGCGGCTTCTATTTGCCGTTCGTTTCTAAAAAGCAAATTCATTTTTGTAAACCTGTGCAAGGCCTATGGGAGATTATCGATTGGGTGGCCGAACAGCAGAGCCCTGATCTATGTTGCGCTGGCTCGCAGAAATATTTTAGAACATGCTTCAATCGCATTGCCTGGCCAAGATTTTCGAGACAAAATGAAGAGGCTAATGTCATAGGAGGAATATATATGAAGAGACGCAAAAGCGTGGCACATTGGACCGGATTGGCGGTCTTTTGCCTGATCGCGGCCCTTGCGGCTTCCTGTAAGGGCGGCCCCGAGCATGCCGGAGAAACCGCGCCCCTCGTCGATGCTGCGGCCAAACTAATCTATTCTTATGAAATGGTGGATCACGGAAAGGAGGCGCCTGCGCCCGAGGATCTCAAGCCTCTGGGCAACTCCAGGTGGCTCGTGACAAGCATTAACCCGAAACCTGCGAAAGCCTATGCGAGCATGATCTTCAGTTTCAGGTCGGATGGAAACCTGGTCGAGACCACGGTGTACGAGGACCGCTCCGAAAAAAGCCAGTCCTTCCCCTATCATATAGTGGGCTCCACATTGCTCATCAACAGACCCAAGGGCAATGTGAACGCCCGGTTCAAGATAGAGGGAACGCTTCTTGTGATCGATACGGGAGATTCGAGTCTACTCCTCCAAAGGATGAAGAACTAAACAAAAGGCCTTCGGGATATATCATGTATCCTGAAGGCCTTTTGTTTAATATGCTTGTTCGAGCCGGTATTCGATTACCGGCGATGACCGCCAAAACCGGAGGCGCCAGAGCGACCTGTGCCTCCCCATGACGAGCTGCCTCTCGATGCGCTCATGCTTTCGCGGCTCGTCCGCCCCCTTTCACTATTCATGGCAGTCTTCTGAGCGCCATGGTCGACGCCTTCAAAAGCACTCGGCTGCGAAGTCTGGCGGGACGGCTGGCGGCTGTCCATGCCCGCGCCCTTACCGGCATTTTTTTGCCCATAAGACGCCTGTGATCCGGTCTTGGCTGATCCTGCCCCGGAGTTTGGACCTTTCTGATTGGAAGAAGGCCGCGTCTGCCCGCTTTTATCGTCGAAGCCCCGGTAATTCTGCCGGGCATCGGCGTTTCCTCTCGGCGTCTGCCCGTATTTCTGTGCCGAACCGTTATCCCGGTAAGCCACCCCTTTCCTGTGATCGGGGTCATGCTGCCATTTGTTCGTCTGAACGTTCGTGTTGTGTATGTTGGTATTATTCACATTGACATTCTTGTTCACATTTACATTCACATCGCCCGTATGCCAGTTGCACGACCCCCAGCCGCTGCTCCATGCTGCCCCCACCGCCACTCCAAGACCGAAGGAGACCATGCTGGTGGCCATCATTGCGCCGGGAGGATATACAGGATAAGGCGGATAGGCAGGGTACCACCAGGGGCCGTAGACTACCGCGGGATCATAGGCGGGAACATATACGACAGTAGGGCTCGACGGCACTATTTCGATTACCTGTTCTTTCACCACCACTTTCTGTTGGGTTGTGGTTGTCAGCTTGCCCTGTGCGTAGGCTTTCGACCGTAATTTCTGGACCGTATCCATGACCTGTTTCTGTTGTGCCAGAAACGCGTCGCCCACCTTTTGGGTCCAGTCGAGCTTCTCACTCATCATTGCCAGTACGTCAGGGAAGGAAACGAGGGCCTTGACGCTTTGATCCCAGGTTTGCTTATCCAGTTTGGCGTTCAGGGCATCGCCTTTCAGTCCTTTGTTGCCTTTGGCCCATCGGTCCGCCTCCACCACTTCGAGGGGATACGTGGCAGCCATGAAAAGCTGGGCAAGGAGGGCATCGGGGTAGAGCGCCACCGGAGCCAGCATCTGGTCGAGTTCCTCCTGCTTAAAGGTCCCTTTTTGGGCACTATCGCTTTCCGAGTAAGCCGGCGGCGCCATGAGGAGGAGAGCAGCCATGCCGATAAAAATCCATAAGAATACTCTTGTGATTCTCATAAAACCTCCCTTTGGTTTCGCAGATGGACCGTCCGCCCTTTCTGCTCCCTCTGATTTTATCTTCCCTGTACGGCCAATTGTCCTGCTTTCCCATGAAGGAATGCTCATGTATCGGACTTCTTCTTTTCGTCTTCTCCTTCGGCCGGCCCTTTTAAGGCTGCTGCCCAATTGAGGGCGGTTGGAAACGCCAGGGGAGACCCGGTTTTTTCCGCGAAGCTGACAATTGAGAGGAGGAGCTCTTCCTGAATTGCAAGAAATGTCTCATACCCGCTCTCCAGAATATACGCAAATACGTCTATCACAAGGGAGGAATCGGAGATGCGCAGGAGGTTCGCCCTCATGCTCGACTCTTCAACCTTGGGGTGCTCCATGAGGATCTGCCTTATCCCGGAGAGGAAGTCCGCGATGCGGGGGGAGGCAATACCAGGCTGAAGGTTGATTGTGTGATGAAACACTATTTTATCACGGAATGCGAAATTTTCCAGACTCATTGTAGCAAGCTGTCCGTTCGGGATTGAGACCATGGTTCGCTCGGGAGTACGCAGATAGGTGGAACGAAGACCTATGCTCTCCACGGAGCCCATATAGGCGCCTGCCTTGCAGAAATCGCCGACTCTTATGGGCCGGTCTGAAATGATCATGATCCCCCCGAAAAGATTCTCGAGGGTTTTCTGAGCTGCGAGTGCTATGGCAATACCGCCTATCCCGAGACCCGTAAGGGCGGCGGTGATGTTGACCCCCGCGAAGTAGAGGATGATAAGGAAACCCGCAATCACCGTGAGCGCCTTCGAGAGCTTGCCGAGAAGCTCTATCATGGCGAGTCTTCCTGACGCAGTTGCGGTCCATTGCCTGTGTTTGAGCCTCACCACCACGTCGATCACCCGGACGGCGAGCCATGTGATTCCCGCTACCGTGAGGGTCAGGGCCGCGTAGGTCCAGAAGAGGCTGATCAGTACGGAACGGGAAAAGAAGGAGATAGCCCAGATTGCCAGGGCCAGGATAAAAATGCGAAGAGGACCGGTAAGCGTCATGACGTGGTCTTCGTCGCCGGTTTTCGCAATTTTTCTGATCAGGATCAGAAAAAGCGGGGTCACCAGCCGGGTGACCAGGGTGGCCACAAGAATCGAAAGAGGCGCCATGAGCAGGATATAGAGCCACTGCCAAAGAGGAAACCAGAGGACTACGATATCGGTCATAAATTTGGGAAAATATCTTTCGAATAATTTGGCGCCCAGGGCATCGTAAAACTCGGGAATTTTCGCGAGCGTCTCCGACGCAAAGAGCCATACAGGCGGTTCATTCCCGCGCTGAACCCTTTCAAGCGTCACATCGAGACTGTTGGAGCCTGTCTCGATGGTCCCCACCAGTTCTTTGGATGGGGGAAGGTTATCATCCAGCCTGCCTTCGGCTTTCGTGCTCAATATCCCCAATCCTGAAAATCCCCTTTCGAGGACTACCTGCAGCTCATCGACCAGCTTGTTTGCCCCTCTACCTGCCTTCCTTGTATCGAGGTATTTCAGCGCTTTCTCGTAGTCGCCTTTCCGGGCGGCCATCATAAAGCCGACAATGGTTCCCTGGGGCGTGGTCCTGCCCAGCGGGTCGCTCGAGATTTCCGAAGGCCGCGCATTATCCCCGGTTTTCAGGGTCTTTGATTGCAGGATCCCCTGGGCCCCTGATGCGGAGGCGAGGACGGCGAAAAAGATGATAAAAGCGGCGAAGCGGGCCATGGCCCTCATAACGGCCAATAGTTTTTCCTTTCCATGGGATTCCGGGAATACGGCTATCCGGCGGTTAAATACCCTAACATTTTTTCAAGCGCTGCTGCAAACCGGAGGCGAGGGGAACGGGACATTCGCGATGGCATCCAGAGGTCTTCGGATTATCCGGTCAACTTCTCAGGGTGTGGGAGACTATCTTCCGGCTGCCGCGGCCAGACCGGCTGCCGGCAAAACACCGGTTCCTGCATTCTCAACGGGGAGAAGAGTCCCTAAATCCATTATCAGGTAACGTGAGGGGTTCAGATTGAGCAATTCCATCTTCCTTTTTAATTCGACTATGGGATACCCCGCGGGTTCCGTACTGATTTGGAAGGTTCCCCAATGGGTGGGAATAAAATATTTCGCACCTAAGTCCTGAAAAGCATCGAGCGCCTCATCCACGTTCATGTGGGCATAATGCATGTATGCCCTGGGATTGAGGGAAGTGGTGGGGATAATGGCATAGGTGATGGAGGGAAATAGTTTTCCGAACTCTTTATAACCCGTAAAATATCCGCTATCGCCGCCAAAATAGATAGTGACCTCAGGTGTCACGATCATATAACTCGCCCAGAGGGAACTGTTCGTACTCTGGGTCATACGCCTCGACCAGTGCTGCGCGGGCAGGCAAAAGACGCGCACGTCGTTGCCTATATCGGCGCTCTGCCACCAGTCCATTTCCTTCACATGGGTTTTATTCATCTTTTCCACGTGCTTTTTGAGCCCCAGGGGAACGATGACCTTCGATTTATCCGACAATTCCTTCATGCTCCGCACGTCAAGATGATCATAATGATTGTGGGAGAGGAGGATATTAACTTCAGGCGAGATCCCGTTTATCTCTTCCGCAGTAATAGCGGGCGGGGTCAGCCGTTTCGGAAGGAGCGCCCTCTCCGAAAATATGGGGTCGGTGAGTATGTAGATGCCCCGCACGCGGATCAGAAACGTGGAATGGCCTATCCAGGCGATAAAATCACCGGAAGGCGCGGCCTCTATCCGATCTTTGAGCCCGGGGACAAACCGGGGCTTGAAGTCCATCTCTTCCTGCGTATAGAGGGTACTCTCGGAGAAGGACATCTTGACCAGTCTCAAGAAACCACCGTGCTCCTGGTCCATCCATGGGTTAAAATACCTTCCGTCCTGGAAATGGGGGGCGTAGAGACTACCGGGTTTTACCGCTTCAACTTGTTCTCTCCATTTGGCCTCATCGATGGAAGCGGGATAATGGGCGCAGGAGAGCAGGAAGAAGAGGACAGCGAGTACGAGAAATTGTGTACGGGATTTCAAATTCACAACCGCCACAGTATACCCGTTACTCCCGACAGGATCAAGCCCCCCTGAAGCGCGGCTTTTCCCCAGCCAGAAGATTTGGTATACTGTGAGTGTCGGTTAATGGACGTGGCCCTACGGCTTCCGAAGAAGACTATAACCAGCAACGTGATTCTGACCTGGAAGGGGGATGCCATGAGAGAAGAAGAGCAGGAGAAATCAGCCCTTTCCGCGATCGAAATGTCTCGTAATTCTCTCCCGGAGCAGAGGAGGAAGGAGGCTTCCGGCACGGCAAGGACGGCTTTTTCGCTCTTTCTGATTTCCGTCGTTGCCCTTTCCACCATGTCCGCCTATGAGCTCCTCAACCAGAATTTTTTTCCGGCCTTCACATTGAAAGGTATTCACATAATGTCCGTTCTCCTTGCCGCTTTTACTGCTCCCGCCATATCCTATCTCATGCTCGGGAAGTACCGGGATCTCCTCAAAAAGGACGCGGGCGAAACGGCGGGCCGCGAGCGTATTGAAAGAGCTCTGCGACAAAATGAGGAGCTTTACAAAGCCGTGGTGGAAAATGTGGCCGACGGGATCGCTATTACGGTCGGGACGGAAAGGGTTCTCGTGAATAAGGCTTTTCTGAAGATCCACGGTCTGGACGAATCTTCCCGGGTAATTGACCATCCCTTTGACCAATTCATTGTGCCCGAGGATAAAGAGGCAGTGAAGGAAAGGGTTCGTGCCCGCCAGAGAGGAGAGAGCCTTGACGGAATGGCGGAATACAGAATCCAGAGGCCTGACGGTGAGATGCGCACTCTTCAGGCATCAGTGGGAATGATCGACTACATGGGTCGTTCTGGGACCCTGGCGGTACTCCGGGACATTACGAAGATCAAAAAAGCAGAGACGAGAATCCTGCAGTTGAATCAAGAACTTGAACAGCACGTGCGGGACCTGGAAATCGCCAACAGAGACCTGGAAGCCTTCAACTCCATGGTCTCCCATGATCTGCGTACCCCCCTTGTTACCATACAAGGTTTTTCGCGCCGCTTGTGGGAAAGGTGCGGGGAAAATCTTGACGAGAAGTGCAGGTATTGGCTTACTCTGATAAGGTCGGACGCCGACAGGATGGGGCACCTTATAGAGGACCTTCTCGCCTATTCCAGGCTCGGAAGGGAAGCCCTGCAATTCAGCAAGATTCCCATGGGAAAACTCGCGGATAACGTGGTACAGGACCTGAAGCTGATCTATCCCGAAAGCGAAGCGACGGTTTCCCCTCTCCCGGATGCATTTGGCGATGAGCGGATGGTGAGGCAGCTTTTATCAAATATTATGTCGAATGCATTCAAATTTTCTTCCCATGGGCAGAGGCCGTTCGTTGAAGTGAGAGGCATGCAAGGGGCAGAGGAGAATGTCTATTCCGTAAAGGACAACGGCATTGGATTTGACATGAAAGAGAAGGAGAGAATGTTTGATCCATTCCATCGCCTTCACACCCGGGACGAATTCGAGGGGACAGGGGTGGGACTTGCTATCGTCAAGCGTATCGCACTCCTTCACGGGGGAAGGGTTTGGGCGGAGAGCCTGCCCGGTCAAGGCGCAACTTTTTACTTCACTCTCCCGAAGGAAACTCATATCCTTTCCGAGAGAGAGTGAAAAAAGGTTCACCGATAAATGCTGAGAGCGTAAAGGGACATGACGACAAATCCAACAAAAAATCGATTTAAAAATCTAAAATACTTAAGAAATCCTCTGCCCGTCCGTTAATACTATAAGACGATAAAGTGCGTTGCATGAATTGGTTGTTCCTGCGGTTCAGGACGAACCCATGCGGGAATTGCGACTTTGGGAATAACAGGAAATTAAGGTAATTGAGGGTGACAGGGTCAAAAACAGATCATCTCGGACAGGCTCGACCGGTTTTTGGCGGGCCTGGGTCGCACAGCCGGCGAATAGCCCGGCCGGGATTTGCCTTATACCGGGGCCGCCCATGAATTCACGAATCCATCCGTCACGACGCATCACCGCCGATTATTCCACGTTTGAAGATTATCAACGAATATTTCCCGCGGTAGCAGAAATATTCGACAGGATGTTCCCCCTGATGCTGACTTTCGGAGTGGCCGCGCTGGGAGTCTCTCTCTGGCGTGCCCTCTCGAAGCCAGGTTTCACTTTCCCCTTCTTTCTCCATGTGGTGACACTCCTCGCAGTTTCTCTTGTTTTCAAATACCGGAGAAGGTGGCCTGTTCCCCGTGTTTTCGGATTCATGCTCCTGATCGGTTATTTCATTGCCCTCCAGTCGCTCCTGGATCTCGGTTTGGGGGGTACCGGCATGCTTCACCTCTCCGCCCTATGCGCATTTGCGGGGATTTTTCTCGGACTGAGGGCAGGCGTTATGGCTGTCGCGGCCGGTGGAATGATTATCTGTCTTGCAGGAGCCTGTGTATGCACCGGAATTGTGGTGACCAGGCCAGGCGTGGCTGCTTACATGATCTCTCCCTTTGGCTGGATCATGGATCTCCTGTGCTATCTCATGTATCTGGTGCCTCTGGTTCTGGCGACCCATGGTCTTCACACGCGGATGGCGGCATCCATGGGACTCCAGAAAGAGGACAATACCCGGCTTGAAAAAGAGATAAAGATGCGGAACCAAGCGGAGGAGGCCCTCCGGGAGAGCGAGGGGCGGCTCCGCGAGGTAATTGACCTCGTCCCACATTTCATCTTCGCAAAAGATCGCGATGGCCGCTTCATTCTCGCAAATAAGGCAGTGGCCGACGCGTTCGGGACCACGGTGGAAGGTCTCCTCGGGAAAAGGGATCGTGATTTCAATCCGAAGGGGGAGGAAGTGGAGCATTTCCGGGAGGACGATCTCGGGGTCATAGAAGGGGGCGTTCCCAAAGAGATCCCGGAGGAGCGGATCACCGACATCACCGGCCGCACGCGCATCCTGCGGACCGTCAAGATACCCTTTTCCGTCTCGGCGACAGGGGAAAGGGCAGTTTTGGGAGTCTCCACCGATATCACGGCCTTTCTCCGCGCGGAAGAAAAGGCAGCCGAAGGAGAAAGACGCTACCGGGAGCTTGCGGAATCGCTGCCCCAGGCGATCGCGGAACTGGACGAAATGGGCAACTTCACCTTTGAAAACGAGCATGGGTGCAGGCTGTTCGGTTACACGAAAGAGGAGTTCGATAGCCGGACCCGAAACTTGAGTCAGGTGCTCACCCCGGAGGATTACAAAAGAGCGAGCGAGAACGTGAGGAGGCTGGCAGCAGGGGAGACACGGATGGGAACGCCGGAGTATATGGCAGTTCGCAAGGATGGCAGTGTTTTCCCGGTGACGATCTATGCGAGTCCCATAATGAGAGGGGGGGTCCTCTCAGGATTCCGGGCCATTATCATCGATATATCGGAGAGAAAAAGCATCGAGCAGGCGCTTAAGGAATCGGAGGCAAAATACCGGGGCGTGGTGGAGAGCTCCCTCGTGGGCTTCTATATCATTCAGGATGACTTCTTCCGTTTCGTGAACCAAAGGTTCTGCGACATGACGGGGTATTCTTACAACGAGCTCGTAGATACATTAGGCCCCGCCGACCTGACCCACCCGGACGATAAGGCGCTGGTGAGTGAAAACATTGCGGCCAGAATGGCGGGCGAGATGAACCATATCGAGTATGACTTCAGGTCTATCAGAAAAGACGGCCATGTCTGTATTCTGAAAACCCTGGGCAGCGCCATCACCTACGAAGGGCGGGTTGCGGCAATGGGGACGGTTATCGAGATTACCAGGGAGAAGCATTTGGAGTCCCATCTTCGTCAGGCCCAGAAAATGGAGGCCATAGGTACCCTGACGGGCGGCATCGCACATGATTTCAACAATATCCTCACGGCCCTCGTGGGTTACGGCAGCCTTCTCCAGATGAGAATGGACGGCTCCGATCCTTTGCGCGTCTACGTGGACCAAATTCTTTCTGCAGCGCAAAAGGCAGCAGGACTGACGAAGGTTCTCCTCACCTTCGGCCGTAAACAACCGATCAACCTGCAACCTATCCGTCTCAACGATATCGTGGAAGGGACCAAGCAGCTCCTGAACAGGCTCCTCACCGAAGATATCACCCTCCACACCCGTCTCGATTCGGAAAATGTATCCTTCATGGCCGATGCGACGCAGATCGACCAGATCCTCTTCAACCTCGTCACGAATGCGAGGGATTCCATGCCTAAAGGGGGCGTGATCGCCATCGAAACGCAGACGGTCCTGCTCGATGAGCTGTTCATGTCCATTCATGGCTTCGGTCAACCGGGTCAATATGTGCTCCTGGTGGTGTCGGATACGGGCGTGGGAATGGACGAGGCCACAAGGGAGAAGATATTCGAGCCCTTTTTTACCACAAAAGCGACAGGCAAGGGCACGGGTCTCGGGCTGGCCACAGTATACGGAATCGTAAAACAGCATGGCGGGTATATTACGGTTTACAGCGAACAGGGCACGGGCACCTCATTCAGAATCTATTTTCCCGTCGCAAAAGGGGCGCCCAGGACGGAACAGTCCCAGTCTCTTGCACTGGATAAAGGGAAAGAGACCATTCTCATTGCAGAGGACAATGACGAGGTGCGAAGGTTTACGAGAGATATCCTGAAATTGTGCGGGTACCGGGTTGTAGAAGCGGTTGACGGTGAAGATGGGGTGGCTAAATTTCGTGAGGCGGAAAAAATCGATCTTCTCCTTCTCGATACGGTGATGCCCAGGAAGAATGGGAAAGAGGCGTTGGAGGAGATCAAAAAGATAAGGCCCGACGTGAGGTTCCTCTTCATGAGCGGTCATACCATGGATATCCTTCTCGATAAAGGACTTAAGGAAAAGGAGTTCGATTTTATATCGAAACCTCTCTCCCCCAACGAGCTGCTCCGGAAGGTGAGGGAGATATTGGACCGGTAAGGAGCGAATCGCCGGTCCCGGTTTTGAGGAGGAACCGGGGGAACAATTCTCTTTACAGACTGCCGCCTGCGTGGTACTAAATAGCGGGTAATCTTCCCTTCCTCTTACAAGGAGAACGACAGCCGGGGGCGCGGTGCAATTCGATTCATGCGCAGCAATAATTGAAAATATTTCACGTGTGATTGTGGGAAAACGGGACACCATGGAGCTCCTTCTCGTGGGGCTTCTGGCGGACGGGCATGTGCTTCTTGAAGATGCACCAGGTCTTGGAAAGACGCTGCTGGCAAAAGCCCTCGCATTATCCATAGGCGCTTCTTTTAAGCGGGTACAGTTTACCCCCGACCTCCTGCCTGCCGATATTACGGGATTTAATATCTATAATCCCCAATCGGGTCAATTCACTTTTCAGCACGGTCCCGTCATGACCCACGTGCTCCTGGCGGACGAGATTAACCGTACCATTCCCAGAACCCAGGCGAGCCTCCTCGAGAGCATGGAAGAACGCCAGGTCACGGTGGACGGTACGAGTTACGCTCTGCCCCATCCATTCTTCGTGGTAGCCACCCAAAATCCTATCGAGCTGGAGGGGACGTTCCCTCTGCCGGAAGCACAGCTCGACAGGTTCCTCCTAAGAATCCGCCCCGGTTACCCTGATATGAGTGAGGAAGTCGAGATCCTCGAGCGCTTTCAGGAAAAGGAGCCGTTACATGAGCTGCATGGGGTGGCGAGTCCCGAGATTATCTTATCCCTCCAGGAGGCGCGGAAGAGGATAAGGGTTTCTTTGCCCGTGAGGGAGTATATTGCCAATATCGTCAGGGCCACCCGCGTACACCGGTCGCTCCGCCTCGGCGCAAGCCCCAGGGGCTCCCTTGGACTCATGAGGGCCGGTCAGGCGTTGGCGGCGCTTCGGGGGAGGGAATATGTGCTTCCCGACGACGTAAAGGCATTGGCGGTCCAGGTCCTTTCCCACAGGCTGATTCTCAGGGATGAAGAGCGGTTGCAGGGGAAGAGACAGGAAGATGTAATCGACGAGATCCTGAATCACATGCCCGTTCCTGCCCCGGTGGGGTGATGACCCGTAACACCGAAGAACTCCGCAGGGTATCGACTCTTTTCTTGACGGTCCCCGCGATGCTTTTCGCGGGGCTGACACTCTTTCTTTCTCTGATTTACGCTGAGCGGGGCCTGATCGCCCTTTCATTGCTCGTTTTGGGCCTTGGGGGAGGCTTAAGGGTATGGGGCCGTTTCAGTTTCCATGGGGTGGAATGCAGCCGGGAATTGGGAAACCGGCGGATTTTTGCCGGTGAAGAGCTTACTTTCGTTCTGGCGGCCGAAAACCGTAAATTGATGCCCATCTGGTTAGAGCTCCATGCGCCGGTCTGCGAAGCCGGGGAGTCCCCGGCGGACGAAATGGACGTGACGGTCAAGGGCACGCTCCTGTGGCACCAGGGGATACGTGCCGAACGGAGCTTAGGGGTTTTGACAAGGGGCGTTTACGAGATAGGGCCCATTTGTGCGACATCCGCGGACCTTCCCGGTTTTTTTCCAAGGAAGGAAATGATCGGGGATTCCTCCGAGATTATAGTCTTCCCGAGACTGGTCGATCCCGGTCCCCTTTCCTTCCCGAGGCGGGATCTTTTCGGCGCGGCCGGAGCTCAAAGCGCCATTAAGGATCCTCTCTATATATCGGGCACTGCTGATTACCGTCATGGAACGCCCTCGCGTTACATCCATTGGAAGGCGAGCGCGCGACACCACCGTCTTCAGGAGAAAGTCTTCGAGTCCTCCCAACACGAAAAGGCGCTGATCGTTATAGATGTTGCGGGATATGAGAATGAACGGGACTCGTTCGAACGGCTCCTCGAGGTCGCCGCATCTATTGTGGTGCAGCTTGACCGAAGGGGCGCGGCAGTGGGATTCCTCACGAACGGGAAGAGAAACGGGGAGAGCCCCTCTTTTCTGCGGGTCGCGAGGAACGGAGGCCGGTTGGCTGCCATTCTCGAAATCCTTGCGAGATTATCCAATCAACCCGAAGGCGATGGGGGAGACTTTTTGAACCGTGGGTTACCTCTGCCGTGGGGGCTCACATGTCTTTATTTTGCCTTTCAAAAAAACCTCCTCGTGCAAAGGGCGTTGGAATCATTCCGTAGACGAAACATACCGGTTCGGTTTATCACGCAGGGAGATGTGTCCCGTCAGGAGGTGGATTTTTCCTCGACCTCAGGGGAGACTCTTTTTGAGGGCGGCCCATTTCGAAGAGAGGCGAGGGCCCCGTGAACCGGAAGTCCTTTCTTCTCTATCCGGCTGCGGTCATTATGGAGATGTGCTGGCTCTATTCCTGGGCCGCCCTCTCTCTTAGTAGAATTGTCGATGGTCATTATCCTCTACATGTGGCCCTCGGGGCCTTTATTGCGGGTCTATTGACGAGCCGTGCGGCTACGGGCAGGGGATGGAGGATTATTGCGGTCCTCGGCCTTCATCTGGCCGGGTTTGCCTGCATCGCGACGGCGGCCGTAAATGCGGTTTATTTCCCCCTCCAATCATTCAGCGATGTTGAATGGCTTAAGGCCCCGATTTCCCATTTCCACGGGTTTGTCCAGTGGGCGGGTCTTGGGTTGGTGGTTCTCTGGACACTTTTCTTCTGGATAGGCGGGGTCGCCATGAGCCGCAGACCCGCGACATATTATAAATACTGCTCCCGCTTCGATATCGGCCTTGCTGCCTTTTTCTGCCTTTTTCTCTTCAAGCTGGCTCTGCGCGTGAAAGGGGGGTTGATAATAGACGCGGTCATACCGGAGGTCCTGATCTTTCCTTTTCTCCTCGCCGGTATTTTTGCTATTGTAATTTTACGGCCGGACGACGGGAACCGCTCTGCATCCTTCAGAGGGACCGCGGTTATCATGGGTTTCATCCTGATTCTTCTTATTCTTGTAGTGGTCGCCACAGGTCCGGCAATTCCGGCGCTCAATTCAGCTGCCCGCGCGACTCATGGAATGTTGAAGAACGCTGCCGGTTTCTCGGTTCCTTTTATCGAAAGTACTCTCTTCTTTCTCTTTTCCAGAGGAAGCATCAGGCCCGAGCCGGCGTCTTCCGTTTCACGGGGAAAAGCATGGAGCGTGTCCTATGGGGCGGGCGATAGTTGGTGGATGGAGCTTGTCGATAAAATACTGGGCTACGGTCTGTGGGGTGTCCTTCTCCTCCTGTCATCGGCGATGATGGCCGTAGCATTGGCCCTGGCGGCGAGATGGCTCCTGTCCGCAACACGCAAAGAGCGGCGCCCACGGCACCAGGTATTTCATGTCCCTCCCTGGTTCTTTTGGTTATGGAGGAAATTAGTCGGTACGGGCGCGACGATAAGGCAGCACACGAGAGGCATCCGCTCGGCAGGCGACGGCTATAGGATACTGATGAAATGGGCCCGTCGCTCCGGATGCCCTTCCCGTCCGGAAGAGACCCCGTCGGAATTCGCGAACCGCCTGGGAACTCGCTTCCCCTCCCTCAGCATTGATATCGGCATTATAGTAACCATCTATAGTCAGGCGGTATACGGAGAGATCAAAACTTCGGGTGAGCACTTGAAGAGGCTTTCGTCAGCGTGCAGAATACTGAGAAGCCCCCTCCATTGGCCTTTGCGTCTAATAACCCGAACAGTCGGTCACCGGCCCCGCTGACGTCACAAGGAGTTCGAAAAACCACGGTCAAGGCGAAAAATTGTTTGACACCTCCCGGTGCGGGTGTTAACATCAATTGAACAAAGATTACTTGAAGAGCGAGCAGTTCCGGCTCTTGGGACAGTTAATCGAGAGGCCCCGGGCGTACACGCCGATATGCCGCGACGTTGGGTGAAGGGATGTCCCTTCGGGATGAAAAGCGCGCGAAGAAGGCATTTTTTGAGTAAAGGACGGTTTCTGAGCAGGCTGGGTGTGAAGGTAAGGCCGGAGAACGATACCGACTGCTGTGGCATCACTATGGTGCATGACTCGGCCTTCAAGGAGACGAACGAGGGTCGTTTCGTATGGCTCCTGCGGCAGTCAAAACGCTTCACCCGGAACCTTTCTCTTGTGGCTGAGGCTGAGCCGGGCAAGGTAGTGGGTCACATTCTGTTTTATCCCATATTGATCGAAGGAAACAATGTTCATTGCTCCAGCCTCGAATTGGCCCCTTTGGCCGTGCTTCCGGATTATCAAAAGAAAGGGGTGGGCAGCGAGCTTGTGAGGGAGGGGCTGGAAACCGCCAGGGAGCTTGGCCACGAATCGGTCATCGTGTATGGTGATCCTTCCTATTATAGAAGATTCGGTTTTAAACCGGCAAGGGCATGGAACATCAAGGCCCCCTTCGGGGCCCCGCGGGATAGGTTCATGGCAATCGAATTGAAAGAAGGGGCCCTTGCCACTTCGGGCGCGACCGTAAGTTACCCCCGGGAGTTCGAGGGCGGATAGCGCCGCCTGCTGCGGGAGCCCTTACGTCTCTCCATTAATATCTTTAACACATCTTAGCAGGCCATTCGATTTCTTCAGAGGGAACTTCAGCGGGACAGGCAAATTACGCTTTTGAAATTACAGTTTAAAATGGCATGATGGACCGGGATCACGATGTGCGGGATTTTGCCTTTCCCACGAGCCGGGCAATCCTTCTGTCCAGTCCTACGAAGAGAGGAGGGATGAAGAGGTTTGCCACATCTTTCCAGGAATCACCTTTCGGTTTTCTCCAGCGTGTCTTCCACGGCTCGAATTCATTCAAGAAGCCGTCCAGTCCATGGCCCTTTCCCTTGAAACCTATGCCCACGATCGTATGAGGGAACCTCTCTATACCGGCAAAGCCGATAAAAGAGGAGGCAAAAGGCGCGAGAAGACTCCGGAAACCGTCCGGGGTGAACCTCCAGTAATCATAGGGTGTGGCGTGAATCCGGAAATCGAGGACCGAGCTTATCACCACGATCCCGTCAGGCTTGAGTATACGGTGGATTTCACGCAATGCCTTGTGAGGAAATTCCACATGCTCCAGGGTATCGAGGGCTATGACCGTTCCCGCAGACTCCCCCGGTTCTTCAATATGGTGGAGGTTGCGCACCCTGTCGACTCCGGTGCCTTCCCTCATGTCGCATCCCACGTATATTTTTCCCGGAAAAAAAGTCCGTAAATCGGCCACTCCTTCAAGACCTGGTAGCTGAAGGGCGCCGAATTCGAAAATGGGCTCTTCCATGGGCAGGTTCCGCGCTGCCAATTCAATAAATTGTCGTATCGATTCCCTCATGAGCTTCTTACCGCCCTCTAATGATCTTTCCCCCGGATGGCCTTTCAAATGCCGGTTGAGTATGGGTATAACATTAGAATAAAACGAAAGAGAAATCAACCACGCCTACTATTTAGTTGAATTCTAAAAGGCTTTTATAATAATCTTCTATATTGACGCCTATTTCGGAATTTCGGAAGGAAGGCGGAAAACGGTTCACCTATACCGTAGGAGGAGAGACGAATGAGATCGGATAAAATGAAAAAAGGGATTGAAAAAGCGCCTCACAGGTCCCTTTTCAGTGCCATGGGCTGCTTACCGGAAGAGTTGGAGAGACCGATAATAGGGATTGCCAATTCGGCCAACGAACTTATACCCGGTCACATACACCTGGACCGTATCTGCCAGGCGGTAAAGGACGGTATACGGCTGGCCGGTGGAACACCGATGGAATTTTCCACCATAGGAATCTGCGACGGCATCGCCATGAACCATGAAGGCATGAAATACTCCCTCGGCTCGCGGGAGCTCATTTGTGATTCCGTAGAGGTAATGGCCAAGGCCTACCCTTTTGACGGCCTGGTCCTGATCCCGAATTGCGACAAGATCATTCCCGGCATGATGATGGCCGCCATGAGACTTAATATACCCGCCATCATGGTGAGCGGAGGTCCGATGTTGGCCGGTAAGTTCAAGGGAAAACCCGTCGATCTTATCACTGTCTTTGAAGGGGTCGGTAAAGTAGCGGGAGGACTCATGACCGAAGAGGCTCTGACTCAGCTCGAGCAATGCGCCTGCCCGGGTCCCGGCTCGTGCTCCGGTATGTTTACCGCCAACTCGATGAATTGCCTTTCCGAGGCCCTCGGCCTCGCCCTGCCCGGCAACGGGACCATTCCCGCGGTCCATGCGGCAAGGGTGAGACTCGCGAAGATGACGGGAAAGCGTATCGTGGGCCTTATAAAGGAAGACCTGAAGCCGAAAGATATCGTCACCCTCAATGCCTTTACCAACGCCGTCACGGTCGATATGGCCTTCGGTGGTTCCTCCAATACGGCGCTCCATCTGCCGGCGATAGCCCATGAGGCCGGCCTGAAGCTGCCGCTAGCCATATTTGACGAGATATCGGAACGGGTTCCCCACATCTGCAATATGAGCCCTGCGGGTCCCCATCATCTGGAAGATCTATTTGAAGCAGGTGGCGTCTATGCCATCATGAAGGAGCTTTCAAAGAAGAACCTCATCAACAAGAAGTGCATGACCGTGGCAGGCAGGAAGCTGGGCGATCTCCTCAAAGAAGCCGCCGTGGAAGAGAATGAAGTGATCCGTCCCCTCGGGCGGCCTTATCACGAAAAAGGCGGCCTCGCCGTGCTTTATGGAAGTCTTGCCCCTGACGGCGCGATCGTGAAGCGGATCGGCGTACCGGAAGAGGCCTGGCATTTTACGGGTATTGCAAGGGTTTTCGAAAGCGAGGAAGAGGCCGGGGCGGCGATCATGGAGGGGAAGATCCGTCCGGGTGACGCACTGATCATTCGCTATGAGGGCCCGAAGGGTGGACCGGGCATGAGGGAGATGCTTACACCGACCGCGGTTCTCGCGGGTCGGGGTCTCGATGCCGAATGTGCCTTGATCACGGACGGCAGGTTTTCCGGAGGAACAAGGGGGCTCTGCATAGGCCACGTTTCCCCCGAGGCTGCGGAGGGCGGCCCCATTGCCCTTATAAAGGACGGGGACGGAATAGAGATCGATCTGGTAAAAAAGAGCATAGAGCTCAAGGTCGGCAAGAAGGAGATGGATAAGAGGAAAAAGGCATGGAAGCGGCCCGAACCGAAGATAAAGAGCGGCTATATGGCCCGTTATGCGGAGATGGTGACAAGCGCTTCCACAGGGGCAGTATTTAAGTGACATCGGGAAAGCCATTCTTCAATCTTTACCGCCATAACTTCGCGCGCCTCGCCATAGCCATACCTGAAGTAAAGGTGGGGGACCCTGCCTTCAATGCCGAACAGACGGTTGCCTTAATGCGACTCGCGGCAGAAAGAAAAGCCGTGCTTGCCCTTTTCCCTGAATTGGGTCTTTCCTCCTATACCTGTGAGGACCTTTTCCACCAGCAGGCGCTCCTCGACGGCTGCATCAAAGGACTCGCAAAAATAATCGATGCCTCCCGGGACCTGCCGGTGGTGGCGGCAGTGGGCCTGCCCCTTAAAGTCCGGGACATGCTCTTTAATTGTGCGGTCATTCTGTGCGAAGGGCGTATACTCGGAGTGGTGCCGAAGACGTACCTGCCCAATTATCGGGAATATTACGAGCTGCGCCATTTTGCTCCGGCCACCAGGGCCCCGGGTGATACAATCGAGCTTCCGGGGCAGCCGGATATTCCTTTCGGGTCAAGCCTCATATTCAGGTTTGAAAAGCAGCCCCTTCTGTCGTTCCATGTGGAGATATGCGAAGACCTCTGGGTACCGGTCCCGCCCTCCTCATATGCGGCACTTGCCGGAGCGACGGTCCTCCTCAATCTCTCGGCATCCAACGTGACGGTGACCAAGGGCGATTACCGGAGACAGCTCGTCTCCAACCAGTCGGGGCGTTGCATCGCTGCCTATGCCTATTCCGCCGCCGGTTTCGGTGAATCGACCACCGATCTCGCGTGGGACGGTCACGGGATAATCAGTGAGAACGGCTCCCTGGTAGCGGAATCGCAACGCTTCACCTATGGTCCTCAGATAATAACGGGTGACGTCGACCTCGATCGCCTGAGCCAGGACCGTATGTACCAGAACAGCTTCAGCCAGAATGGCGAATACCATAAAGAGGAGCTCAGCCGGTTCCGTAAAATCCGGGTGGACCTTAACCTCCCGGACGGGGAGGGACTCCCCCTGGAGAGGAAATACGAGCGCTTCCCCTTTGTGCCGAGCGATCCTTCGAGACAGGACGAAAGGTGCAGCGAAGTCTATGAGATCCAGGTGCAGGGGTTGGTAAAAAGACTCCGGGCAACGGGCATCAAGAAGGTGGTGATCGGGGTATCGGGAGGACTCGACTCGACCCAGGCGCTCATCGTCTGTGCCCGCGCCATGGATGTCATGGCCCTGCCCAGGGAAAATATACTTGCCTTCATAATGCCGGGATTCGCCACCAGCGCGCGCACACTCGATCAGGCGAGGAGGCTTACGGCCTCGGTGGGCTGCACCACGCGGGAAATAGATATCAGGCCGAGCTGTATGCAGATGTTTCGGGACATGGAGCACCCCTTCGCCGAAGGGGAGCCGCTCTACGATATTGCATTCGAAAATGTTCAGGCAGGGGAGCGGACCAGCCACCTTTTCCGCATCGCCAATCTTCAGGGGGGATTAGTCGTGGGCACAAGCGATCTTAGTGAGCTGGCTCTCGGCTGGTCGACCTATGGGGTGGGTGACCATATGGCCCATTACCATGTGAACGCAAGCGTCCCTAAAACCCTGGTCCAATACCTGATCCGCTGGCTCGCCAAAACTCGTGAAGCGGGGGCGGATGTGAGCAGCGTGCTTTATGATGTGCTCGCCACGTCCATAAGCCCGGAATTGATCCCGGGGATGACCGATGAAGAGCCGGGCCAGCATTCGGAGCACGTGATCGGACCCTATGAGCTTCAGGACTTCAGCCTTTACTACATCCTTCGATTCGGTTATTTGCCTACCAAAGTGGCTTTTCTCGCCTGGACCGCATGGCGCGACCGCAGGTCGGGATCATGGCCCGATATTCCCGAGAAGCAGCGTAATCAATATTCCATCGGAGAAATAAAAAGCTGGCTCAAAGTTTTTCTGGAACGATTTTTCACATACAGTCAATATAAGCGCAGTTGTATCGCGAATGCGCCGAAAGTGGGCTCCGGCGGTTCCCTTTCTCCCCGAGGAGATTACCGCGCGCCGAGTGACGGCGAAGCAACGGTCTGGCTGGCCCTGCTGGACGAGATACCGGACGAAGACCCGGGGCGTGAATTTTTCGGATAAAAAGCGACACGAGGTTTTCTTCGATCTCGATCAGTCGGTGATGGGTCTCACATAAGATTCTACGATACTCCGCGCTTTATGGGCCTCTTTGATAAGCGTGGGAGTGATAAGGGCTGCCGGGTCGTCCGGTAAACCGAAATTTCTGAAGTATTCCTGCCGTATTGGAAGTATCCCGTCTCCGGCTCCGCCGTAATCGAGAAGCTTTGCCGTCAGATCGGCCAGGCAAACGATGAAGCTTTGCCTGATGCAATCCGCGGGTATATTCCCGGGGGAGCTGAACGACGGGTCATGGTGATGGGCGATGGCACGGGAGACAAGGGCAGGCAGTCGCCACTTCTCCACAACAAGAGAACCGAGGAAGGCATGGGTGAAACCGTAGGTCTGCTCCTCCCATAAAGGAAGAGGGACGCCCGGGTGAGCATGCGGTCCTGGATCGGAGCCCTCCATATAGTACTTTCCTATGTCATGGAGCAGGCCCATGGTCGCAAGCTCATATTCCGATAGACCGAAATTCGTTTTTCCAAGGTATGCCGAGCAAGCCGAGACGATGGCCGAATGGACCCATATTTTTACCGAAGTGTCCGAGCCGGCTCGGTTGACCGGGATCATACTCTGTAGCGCGTCCTGGAGCACCAGGGACCTCACGTTGTTATATCCCAGAAGGGTAATTGCCCGCCCCACCGACGTGATCCTGCGGGGAAGACTGAAATAGACGGAATTGACGGCCCGAAGAAGCTTTGCCGAAAACACCGGGTTCGTGGAGACGATGATAGTGATCTCGCCCGGATTCGACTCCGGGTCCCTCAGAAGATTGAGGAGTTTGCCTGAGTTGGCCTGCAACAGGCCACAGGCCGATATCCTTTGCTCCATCTCTCTCCTCGCCGACGCTTCCACGGCGTCGGCGGACTTGAGGACAGCCCCTTCCGGGACAAGAACATAGGGGATTGCTTTAAGCACGGGATAGAGGTTCAGGACGGCCTCTATCTCGGGGTCCTGTTCGTACCGGTTATCATGGGATCCGACAAGGCGGGCCGTTTTCACTGGGGCGGGCGCAGGGAGCCCATGACTCTGCCTTTCCTTTATCCGGGTGCGGAAAAAGAGAAAGAGCAGGCACAGTATAATGGTACCCGCGCATAAAAGCGCTATAGCCTTCAAACTCTCCATAAACCGTCGATAGACTGAAGAGACAGTATACGTTGAGGAATCGGATCGATTACATGACCTTTGTCACACTCAGACCGCTCCGGGCTCCCGATGACCGGTTGACAGGGGGATCGGAAATAGTTAATTTTTCTCAGATTATTTTTTTTCATATGAAAAGGATATCAATGGGGCTAGAGAAGACTCAGTCGGGCATCACGGTTAGGGAAGAAAAGATGGATCAGAGCGCGATCCTCGTCTTGAGGAAGAGGTACCTCCTCAGGGATGAATCAGGATCGGTCATCGAAACGCCGCTTGATATGTTCAGGCGGGTGGCACGCCATATTGCCGGGGGCGAGGACGAATTTGATTCTGCCCGGAAAGCCGAGAGGGAAGAGGAATTTTATACGATGCTTTCCAATCTCGAGTTCCTGCCTAATTCCCCGACCCTCATGAATGCGGGCAGGGAACTGGGCCAATTGGCGGCCTGCTTTGTCTTGCCTGTCTTTGACTCTTTGGAATCCATATTCGACGTAGTAAAAGAGACAGCCATGGTGCATAGAACAGGCGGGGGCACCGGGTTTTCCTTCTCGAGACTCAGGCCCAAGAATGACAGGGTATTTTCCACCATGGGCGAGGCGAGCGGTCCCGTATCCTTCATTAGAGTTATCAATGTTGCCACCGAAGTGATTAAGCAGGGCGGTACCCGCAGGGGGGCGAATATGGGCGTCCTCAGGATCGACCACCCTGATATAGAGGAATTCATAACCATAAAGAGAGACCCTCATGAGCTCACCAACTTCAACCTCTCGGTTGCGGTTACGGATGAATTTATGAAAGCTTATGCGGGAGGAGAGGATTTTGCCCTTCTTAACCCGAGAACGAAGCAGACAACGAAGAGGCTGAAAGCCCGCGACCTCTTCAGACTAATCGCTGAATCAGCCTGGATATCAGGAGAACCGGGGGTCCTTTTCATTGACACCATTAACAGGGCCAATCCGACTCCCCACATGGGAGACATAGAAGCGACGAACCCGTGCGGAGAGCAACCCCTTCTCCCCTATGAATCGTGCTGTCTCGGCTCCATCAACCTCTCGAAAATTGCGCTGAAGGGGACGATAGACTGGAAAAGGCTGGGAGACCTCGTTCACCTTGGGGTGAGATTTCTGGATAATGTAATCGAAATGGGCAGGTATCCCATCGGCGGCATAGATAAAGTGACGAGGGGCAACCGCAAGATAGGGCTGGGCGTTATGGGGTTCGCCCACATGCTCATACGCCTGGGCATCCCGTATGATTCCCCTTCGGCGGAGAAGGCGGGAGAAGAGGTCATGAGCTTTATCCAGAAGGAATCGAAAACCGCATCGGCCCGCCTTGCCGAGGAGCGGGGGGTCTTCCCTAATTATAAAGGAAGCACGTGGGACAGGAAAAACATGCCCCAGCGCAACGCCACCACTACCACCGTGGCGCCCACAGGGACCTTGAGCATTATTGCGGGTTGTTCGGGAGGTATAGAGCCTGTATACGACATCCGGTACACGCGCCGTCTTCTTGGAGACGTCGAGCTCGAGATAAGAGATCCTCTCTATGAGGAGATGAGGGAGGACTCCCGGTATGCAAAACCGCCGGATGAACTTTTCCGTACTGCCCACCAGATCCCGCCGCTCATCCATCTCAGGATCCAGGGGGTATTCCAGAGACATGTGGATAACGCGGTTTCGAAAACCATCAATCTCCCCGCATCCGCGACGCCTGATGCGATTATAGCGATATACGAGCAGGCCTTTCGGAGCGGCCTTAAAGGGACCACCGTATTCCGCGATAAGAGCCGGGCTTTTCAGGTGCTTTCGTGTTCGTCTCAGCAGATTTGTTAAACCCCATAGGGGTGCCCGGGGGATTGCACCTTCGTTGCTTCCAGGAAAAGGAGAGATCGATGAACAGCAGGGAAAGAGAGAAAGGAAAGGGCATCGCGGCCCTCGTCATTGACATGCAGGGGGATTTTACCCAATTTGCCGCCGGATCTCTTGCGGTGCCGGGGACGGGCAAGAACTATATCGATGAGGTCGAGGCGGCGGCGCGTCTCCTGAAGACGGCGGGGTTCCTTGTTTTCGGCTCCCAGGACTGGCATCCTCCGGACCATGTCTCCTTCTTCACGTCTCATAAAGGAAAAAAAGCGGGAGATACGGTGGAGGTCGACGGAAGAAGACAGATGCTCTGGCCCCCCCATTGCGTGCAGGCCACGGAAAAGGCCGCGATTCTTATCGACAACGGCCTCTTTCATGAAATAGTGAAAAAAGGTGCCGATTCCCGGTTCGATAGCTATTCAGCCTTTCAGGATGAGGGTGGTAATGAGACCGCGCTCGAAAGCCTGCTCCGTTCCAAAAAGGTAGAGAAAATCGTAATCTTCGGGGTTGCTATCGATTACTGTGTGAAATATACCGCCCTCGACGGCAGAAAAAGGGGTTTTTCCACTATCGTAATAGAAAGCCTTTCCAGGGGGATCGCGTCGGATACCGCTGCCGCAGCCATCGAGGAGATGAAGAGCGCAGGCGTTGTCATTATGAAACAACTCGATTTATCCCAAATTGAGAAAAATAAAGTTGAAAAGGGCATAATCATTTAAGGCTTTTCCGAGAATACCGATAAACAAATTAGATACCGCCCGGGTGCAAAGATGGACCCGAAATACCCCGGCGTCGGCTACAATAGCGTAAGATAAGGACAGCCGCCCTTCAGGGGTGGAATGACCTTGATCTGAATTATTTGGGGGAATCACCTCAATAGGGGAGGGCATCGTGAAACAGATTTTTGCCGATTTGCGGATATCTCAGAAACTACTGATTGCGCCGTGCGTCTTTATATTTTTTCTTCTGGTGCTTGCATGGGCGATCTACGCCGCTTACCCGCCGGTAGTGCAGTTTTCGCTGATCGGTGTCGCGACCGTTGCCTCCCTTGCTGCCAGCTTCGGCCTGGCCGGTACTATTACGGCTGGCCTGAAGAAGACGGTAGAAGCTATCGGGCAGGTGACCAGGGGAGACCTCACCAAACAGGTGGAGGTGGAATCCCGTGACGAGCTGGGCGAAATTGGCCGCCAGTTCAACGGGTTTATCGATAACCTCCGGCGTATAATGAAGCATGTTGCCGAGGACAGCGATGAGATGTCTTCGGCGTCCGCAAAAATGCGGGCCACGATCGAGCAGATGGTATCGGCTTTTGAGGAGATCTCCTCGCAGGTCAACTCAATTGCCGTTGCTTCCGAAGAGCTCTCGTCGACATCTTCGGAGATCGCCCGTAACTGCACGCTGGCTGCGGACAGTTCGAAGCACTCCAATCAGGCGATACATGCGGGTGGCACCATCATAGAAGAAACAGTGGAAGTGATGAAGAATATCGCCGAAAAAGTGAAGGGTCTCGCCCATTTTGTGCAGACCCTGGGGGCAAAATCGGACCAGGTCGGACAGGTGGTGGGATTTATAAACGACATTGCGGATCAGACCAACCTGCTTGCCCTCAATGCGGCCATCGAAGCGGCCCGGGCGGGCGAGCACGGAAGGGGCTTTGCCGTGGTGGCGGATGAGGTGCGTAAGCTGGCGGAGCGCACCACGGTGGCCACAGGGGAGATCGCACGGACCATCGAGGCGATGCAGCTCGAGACTCACAGTATCGTCATCTCTATTGACGAGAGCGTGAGGGAGGTGGAGGTGGGCACTGAAAAGGCCAACCAATCCAGAGAATTTCTCCGTACTATCGTGGGTCAAATGAATACGGTCGATACTCAGATCAATCAAATTGCCGTGGCGGTCGAACAGGAGACTGCGACCACGAGCCAGACGGCCGGTAATATACAGAAGGTATCGGCGGTTATGAGTGAAACGTCCAGGACAATTCATGAGACGGGCCCCGCCGCGATTCGGGTAGCCCAGGTAGCAGAGGCCCTTGAACAGATGATCGCCCAGTTTAAAGTGCGCTCTTAAGGCCATGGGATAATAACCTGATGGTACTATTTTCTCACCCAATCCGGGAGGTCCGTCACGACTGCTGCCCTTGCATCCGGCTCAGGGAGGGCTTAATGTGTGAAAAACAGGGCTTCGAGCCGGCGGAGCGACATGGATGAAGAGAATTCGACTGTTGAAAATCGTAAATGGTGTGCTCTTTTTCACCCTTCTCAATCAGGTGATCACCGCAGTATTCGGAGGATACATAGGAACGGAGGCTTTTGAAGTGGTACATGTTGCAGGCGGTATTATGACGGCGCTGCTGGGGGCAGCGCATGTGGCTCTTAATTCGGGATGGGTGAAGGCGAACTTCTCCGGTTGACAGCTTTCCTCCCCATTTCGATGAAAGGGAAGAGGCGGCAGGCATGAGGAGGTACCATTGGATAGGGCCGTTATAGTACCTATAGCCGACGGCAGTGAAGAACTGGAAGCGGTCTGCATCATCGATGTGCTGAGGAGGGCAGGGGCGCAGGTAACGGTCGCATCCGTGAGCGGACTTCAGATAGTCGGCTCCAGGGGCGTAAAATTGATGGCCGACCGTCTGGTCGCGGAATGCGTCAATGATGCCTATGACCTCGTGGTACTTCCCGGCGGGATGCCCGGTTCAGAGCATCTTCGTGACTCGAAGGCGGTAATTCACCTTTTGAAGCAACAGGCCGAGGAGGAAAAACTCTATGGCGCCCTCTGTGCTGCCCCTGCCATAGTGCTCCATCATCACGGTCTTATTGACGGCCGTCGCGTCGCCTGTCATCCCGAATTCAGACATCTCATCACGAATGCCGAGGTTATTTCAGGTGCGGTGGCAGTCGACGGAAATGTGATTACCGGCCGCGGTGCGGGTGTGGCGGTGGAATTTTCTCTTACCCTCGTGGAATACCTTTTCGATAGAGAAAAGGCATCAGAGGTGGCGGAAGGGATGGTTTTCGTCGGGGA
This sequence comes from Syntrophorhabdaceae bacterium, assembly GCA_036504895.1. Classification (NCBI taxonomy): domain Bacteria; kingdom Pseudomonadati; phylum Thermodesulfobacteriota; class Syntrophorhabdia; order Syntrophorhabdales; family Syntrophorhabdaceae; species Syntrophorhabdaceae bacterium. The sequence goes on along the minus strand of DASXUJ010000062.1, from coordinate 149,598 downwards.
ATGGCGCGAAGGATAAGATTCAGCCCTCGCCGCAGGTTAGATTTCATTTTTCAGGAAAATCACGTCATTCGTCTTTTGGGTCCCACATTTCCCCGATTGCCAAAATCCAGGAGGATGATTAAACCTTTCCCTAAGGTAAAGGAAATGGCAAGGCCGGAAGTTCTTACAAGACGCTCCCCCACTCTCTGGGAGATCCCCGTTACATATAAGCCCGGTATGCATGTGCCCGCACGTATTTATGGCACCGAGCAGATCATTAATGCCATGGACGACGGGGTCTTCGACCAAATCACGAATGTTGCCTGTCTCCCCGGGATTATCGGACATGCCTGCTGTATGCCCGATGGACACTGGGGATACGGTTTTCCCATAGGCGGCGTGGCTGCTTTTGATCCTGAAAAAGGCGTAATCTCACCGGGGGGAATCGGATTCGATATAAACTGCGGAATGAGGCTTGTCCGTACGAACCTCACATTCGACGAGGTCAAGCCCCGCCTCAAGACACTGGTAGACAGGCTATTCCACAAAGTGCCTGCGGGAGTGGGCAGCAAGGGGTTCGTCAAACTCTCGCGGAAAGAATTTGATGAAATCCTGAGTTCCGGCGCCCAGTGGTGTTACAAAAGGGGCTGCGCCTGGCCCGAGGATCTGGAGATGACTGAAGAGAACGGCTGCCTCAAAGGCGCGGACCCCGCAAAGATAAGCGACAGGGCGGTGGAACGGGGGACCGACCAGTTGGGCACTCTCGGTTCAGGCAACCATTACTGCGAGATCCAGGTGGCGAAACCTGAAAATATATTCGACCCGGAGAAGGCGCGCCTCATGGGGTTTACCATCCCGAACCAGGTGGTCCTTATGTTCCACTGCGGGAGCCGTGGATTCGGTCATCAGGTTGCCTCCGATTATCTCAAAATATTTCTCAGTGTGGCTGAAAAGAAATATGGTATCCATCTAAGGGACCGGGAGCTGGCTTCAGCCCCGTTCCTTTCCCCGGAAGGGCAGGATTATTTTGCCGCGACGAAATGCGCGGCGAACATGGCCTATGCGAACCGGCAGATGATTCTCCACCGGGTGCGGGAGGTATTTTCGGAAGTGTTTGACCGCGACCCGCGTGATTTGGGAATGCACATGGTATACGACGTGGCTCACAATACGGCCAAAATGGAGCGCCATCTGGTAAACGGAAGGCAGCGCGATGTGGTGGTGCACAGAAAAGGCTCCACGAGAGCCTTCGGGCCGGGAATGGAAGGGATCCCCGAGAAGTACCGGCAGACGGGTCAGCCCGTGATCATTGGTGGGAGCATGGAGACGGGCTCTTACCTCCTTGCAGGCATGATCTCAGGCAATGAGGCCTTTTATTCGACCGCCCACGGCAGCGGGAGAAGGATGAGCAGGCATCAGGCAAAGAAGTTGGTCCAGGGGAGGACTCTCCAGAGAGCCATGGAGGAACGGGGAATCTATGTCCGCTCGAGCTCTATGGCGGGTCTGGCGGAAGAAGCGGGTGGGGCCTATAAGGACATCGATGAGGTCGCAGAGGCTACCGAGCTCGCCGGTCTCAGCAGCAGGGTAGTGCGATTGATGCCGATAGGAAACATCAAGGGGTAGGTGACGTGCCGTACCGGAATCTTCCCGACATAGCCATTGCCGATACGGCATTTGAAGCCACGGGGGAAACGCGCGAAGCCTTGTTCGCCGCCGCCGCGGATGCGGTGATGAGCGTAATGGTCGACGACCTGGGGACAATTGGGGAGGGCGAGGTACGGAACGTGCGCCTTACCAACGATACACTCGATCTTCTCCTTCTCGATTTTCTTGAAGAATTTATTTTTTTCAAAGACTCGGAGCAGCTTTTGCTGCGCCCCCGTCACATCACCATCTTCGATAAAGAAGGCCCTCTCGTTCTTGAGGCCGTCCTGTCAGGGGAACGTATGGACCCCGAAAAACATGCCTTCAAAGTCGATGTGAAGGCGGTTACCCTTCATATGTTTGAAATTACAAAAACCGATGAAGGATGGAAGGCAACCGTGGTCCTCGATGTCTAGGCCCCCGGCCGGACCTGAACGCATGCCTGCCGGTACTCTTTCGTAAACCCCCCATTCCTATAAGGATTGACAGTTTTTTGAATATTTGTGTTAATATAGTCACGATTCATGAGGGGGTAAAATATGAGCGGTCTCGCCGGAAAACTGAAGATAAAACAGAAGCTCTGGATCATCGTGGGCATATCGCTCGTGGGGCTGGTCCTGACCGAAGCGATATTTCTCGGTTCCCTCAAGAACGATCTCTTCGAAGAAAAGAAGATGAGAACCAAGAGCGTCGTCGAAACCGCGTATGATATGGTCCAATATTATTACAACGAAGCGAAGCTGGGAAAGCTGACCGAAGAGGAGGCGAAGCTTCGGGCCAGGTCCGTGGTGAGGTCTTTACGTTATGACGGAAATGAGTATTTCTGGATCAACGATATGAACCACACCATGCTCTCCCACCCCTTTTTTGAGCTGGAAGGAAAAGATGCAACCAATCTCCCCGGTGACGTAAAGGCCATAGTCATCGCCTTCGTCGACAAGGTAAAATCTCAGAAAGCAGGTTTTGTCCCTTATGTATGGAAGAAACCCAATTCGGAGGTCTTAGCCCCCAAAGTAGCATACGTCAAAGGTTTCGAGCCCTGGGGCTGGGTGATCGGCTCGGGCATCTATACCTACGATATCGATACCGCCCTGTGGAATAAGGCGTTAAGGGAGGCGCTCCTGGTGCTTCTGGTCTTTTGCGCGATCGTCGCAGTCTCCGCCCTCGTCGCGAGGAGCATTACCACACCTCTCGCCGCCGTTCGGGAAAGGCTTAAGAGGATGTCCGAGGGAGATCTCAGACTGGAAACGGAAGGGCCGAGAGAGGAAGATTACGGGCAAGGCACGAATGAAACAAGCCAACTATTGAGGGCCCTTCACAACATGCGGTCGAGCCTCGATTCGCTCATCGGGAAAGTGCAGCTTTCGGGTATGCAGGTTACTTCATCCACCACGGAGATAGCCGCTTCCGCCAGGGAGCTTGAGGCTACGGTGGGGCAGCAGGCCGCTTCGATCAAGGAGGTCACCGCGACCACGAAAGAGATATCGAATACTTCGGAATCCCTCGCAAAGACGATGGAGGGCGTGGGCGATGCAGTGGCCGAAAGCGCTTCCACCGCAGAATCGGGCCGGGAAAAGCTGAGGCGCATGGAGCTATCCATGCGTGATTTCATTCAGGCCACCGGATATATCTCCACAAAACTGGGAGTGATAAACGACAAGGCAAACAAGATCTCCGGCATCGTGACGACAATCAACAAGATTTCGGACCAGACGAACCTCCTTTCCCTGAACGCAGCCATCGAGGCAGAGAAAGCCGGAGAATACGGGAAAGGCTTCTCAGTGGTGGCGAGGGAGATTACCCATCTTTCCGACCAAACCGCCATTGCAACGAAAGACATCGAATATATGGTCAGGGAGATGCAGTCGTCCGTTACATCGGGCGTTATGGAGATGGACAAGTTCGCGGAGGGTGTACGCCGGGGGGTAGAAGAAACTTCGAGCATAAGCGATCAGCTCGGCAAGATCATCGACCAGGTAAAGGCGATCAGTCCCCAATTCGAGAATGTGACCGCCACCATGCACTATCAGGTCGAGGGGGCACAGCAGATCAGCGAGGCAATGACCCAGCTTTCCGCTATGGCGGAGCACACCAAGGAATCACTTTCGGAATTCAAGGAGGTCACTGAGCAGTTGAACTCTGCAGTTCAGGTCCTCCGCGCCGAAGTGTCACGGTTCAAGCTGAGTCACGGGTCTATATGAGAAAATATTTAAGAGGTCTCAGGATTTCGCATAAAATTCTGATCAGCAGCCTCGTCTTTGCCGTGCCCATCCTCGTCCTTCTCTATTTCATGGTCGCCGGTTTTAACCACAATATCAAATTTTCCCGGCAGGAGATGCAGGGCCTTAAGGTGGTAGAGCCACTGCAAAAAATTGCAGAGCTCATTTCGGAGCATCAGCTCCTGGTCCGTCTCTATCTGGAAGGCAACAAGGATCTGGAACAGAAGATCGTCACAAACGGCAAGGCCGTAGACAGCGCTTTCACGGAACTTATCAAGGTGGCCAGAGAACAGGAAGGGCTTCTCAAAATCAGCGAAGGGTGGCTCAAATCCGCCAACATGACGGAATCCCATTACACCCGTATTTACAAGAATTGGCAGGAGCTGAATGCGACCTGGAAAAAATTTGATAACACGGTTCAAAATGACGGCTGGCATGAAACCGTGATTCAACCCGTCCTTGCCCTGATCAAGCGGGTCGGCGACACGTCGAATATGGTCCTTGACCCGGACCTGGAGACCACCTATCTGGTGGATGTCACCCTCTCGGTTCTTCCCAAAACCCAGGAGCGGCTGACCAATTTCATCCTTTACATTGAATCCCTTCTTTATAAAGGCTTCAGGTCAAAGGACGACGTGAACAAGCTCGCAGTATACTCCGCATTTCTCGAAAACGATCTGGAGCGCATCCGCCAGAGCATGGCAACGGTTTTCAGCGAAGACAGGGATTTTTACGGAGGGAGCCCGACCCTGCAGAAGAACATCGCCCCCGCCCTCTCCCGGTATGAATCCTCATTGCTGGAATTCCTGGTAATAGGCAAACTGCTCACGAGCGATCCCGGTTACACCATGACCGTATCCGATTTCCTCGAGCCTTCGCAAAAAGTTGTGGATGCCGGTTCCGCATTGCGACAGACGGCCATGGGGGAGCTTAAGATCCTCCTGAACAAAAGGATATCGAGTTTTCGAACTAAGGCGGCAGGCGCCCTGTCGCTCAGTATTCTTGCCCTGGGATTTGCGGTGACCATAGTCCTTCTTATATCCCGAGGTATCTCGAGGCCACTCGGAAGAGTGGCGCAGATCGCGGGAGAGGTCGCCGGGGGGAACCTTCAGCAGGCGAGGGAGAGCCTTTGGGCCGCAGGCCAGGACGGTCACTCGCTCAATTCGGGCAATTCATCCCCGTCCATCGGGAAGAACGAGGTCCATCAGCTCTTCTATGCAATAAGCGCCATGACCCTCAACCTCGATTCTTTGCTTCAACAGGTGAGGAAATCGGGTGTCCAGGTCACCTCGTCCTCCGCTGAGATTGCCGCTTCGGCGAGAGAGCTCGAGGCAACGGTGGCAGAACAGGCAGCTTCCATTAACGAGGTAAGCGTGACAAGCGCGGAAATATCGGCCACCGCACAGGATTTTGCATCACGAATGAACAATATCACCCGTATGGCCGCCACTGCCGCCGAGCTGGCAGGGTCGAGCATGGATGGGCTTTCCCAGATCAGGACAAGCATGAAAAACTTGCTCGACAGCACCTCACAAAGCTCTGAAAAATTGGGCGCCATCAGTGAGAAGATGGGCAATATAGGCCAGGTGATCACGGCGATCACCAAAGTGGCGAACCAGATCAATCTCCTTTCGCTCAATGCGGCCATCGAGGCGGAGAAGGCGGGAGAATACGGCATCGGATTTTCGGTTGTCGCCCGTGAGATCAGGCGGCTCGCAGACCAGACGGCAGTGGCCGCCCTCGAGATAGAATCGATGATCACCGAGACTCAGGCGTCCGTAAGGGAAGGCATAGGCGCAGTGGAGCTCTATACCGAACAGACGAGGGATAGTACGGGGAATATCTCTCACATCAGCGGAGACCTGGAAAGGGTAATCGCTCACACCCGCGAGCTGCAGCCCCATCTCGAAGCCGTAAACCAGGGTATGCACATGCAGTCGGATAGTGCCGGCCAGATAAGCGAGGCCATGTCCCAGCTCAATGAGACGGCCCGGCAGACCCGTGACTCTCTGGTGGAGTTCAAGAAGGTGACGGAGCAGCTCAACGAGGCGGTTGGAGGATTGCAGGATGAGGTATCCAGGTTCAGGGTGAGCTCGTAGGAGGACATGCTTTTTCTTCTCTTTCAAATCAGAAGTGAGCATTACTGCATGGATGTCTCCCGGGTCATAGAAGTAGTGCCCATGGTGCGGTTTAATCTCCTTCCTCATGCACCCCCTTATGTGGCAGGACTCTTCAACTACAGGGGAACCATCGTCCCCGTGATAGACCTCTCCGCCCTTCTTTATGAAGAGCCGTGCCGTCCTCTCCTCAGCACGCGCATCCTCCTTGTCGATTATACGGGAGCGGACAAAAAACACCATATTCTCGGCCTACTGGTCGAACGGGCGACAGAGACGGTATCTTGCAAGGCGGAAGATTTCACGCCACCGGGCATAGAGGTCGAAGGGGCGCGTTTTCTCGGAGATGCGATGTACAGGTCAGATGGAATGGTCCAGAGGGTAGAGGTGGAGCGTATACTTCCAGAGAATGTGCAAGCATATCTCTTTGCCGCCGGGAGAGAAGAAGAGTGAGCAGGTATGGCGAGGCTGAAAGATTTCTGACGGACGCCATAGGGCTTGACCCCGAGGTGATGGGCTCGCGGGTAATCAGGAACGAAGTCGATTCACTGATGAGGGCGCTGGGAACTGATGATTTGACGGAGTGCCTTAAAGAGCTTGTCTCGAACGAAGAAAAGATGGGGAGCTTCATCGAGAAGATCGTAGTCCCCGAAACCTGGTTTTTCCGGGATAGGGAATCTTTTAAATTTCTGAAGCAATATGCCGGCGAAATTCTCGCCGGAGCATCCGGGCCCCTCAGGGTGCTGTCCGCTCCCTGCTCCACCGGCGAGGAGCCGTTCTCCATCGCCATGACCTTGTATGAGGCGGGAGTAACCCCCGGCGATTTCCACATAGATGCCGTCGATATCAGTAAAGCTGCGCTCCGCATTGCCGCAGCCGCGGAATACGGCAGGACTTCATTCAGGGGCGGGACGAAGTACTACGAAGAGAAGTATTTCATCCCCAAAGGAGAACGACTTCAGGTAATCCCCTTTATTGCGGAACGTGTCACTTTTCATCAGGACAATATTCTGGGCAAGACTTTTTTCGCCGACGAAGAATCCTACCGGATCATATTCTGCAAGAACCTGCTCATCTACCTCAATCCTGAGGCGCGGCGCAGGCTGTTTGCCCGTCTTAACAGAATCCTCATGCCCGATGGCGTCCTCTTTACCGGTCACTCGGAGCTTGCCTCTTTTCTTCAGAACGGTTTTGAGGCAGTCTCCTTTTCCAGGTCCTTCGCCTGCGTGAAACAAGGACCTGCGGCGCGGACTGATGTTCCCGGCGGGCGGCCGACCGGGCCGGCAAAAAAAGATGAGGAGCGGACCCTTACGAGAAGAAGAGTGAAGAAACCTCTCGCGGCAGAGGAACGCAAAAAGGCCCCGGAAGACGAAGCTTCGGTGGGTGAGAAAAAATCCCTCGCCCCGTCTCTCGATGGGATCCGCAGATTGGCGGACCGCGGTTCTCTTTCCGATGCGCGGGAGCTCTGCTCGAGATATTTGAGGGATAACGGCGCCGACAAAGAGGCATACTGCCTCATGGGTCTTATAAGCCAGGCCGAGAAAAAATCGGATGAAGCAGAGGCTTATTTTTTGAAGACCCTTTATCTGGACCCCATGTTTTACGATGCCCTCCTTCATATGTCCCTTTTATGCGAACAAAGAGGCGACCCTGCAAGGGCGGAGATTTTCAGACAGCGTATGAGAAGGATTGAGGACGCTGAGAAGAATCGAAGGAAGGAACCATGAGCGGGGAGAAGGGGTCCGGGGAAATAAGATGTTGGCGGGAAATCGGGATTTCCGGGGATTTATCATGCCCCAAACTTGTCGATATCATCCATTGCCGTAATTGTGAAGAATATAACCGGGCAGGGAGGCGTCTTTTTGATAGGGAGATCCCGGAGGGTTTTCTGGATGAATGGACAAAAAACATCGCGGGGATAAAAGGGGCCGACATTGAAGAAACCCTTTCGGTCATCGTCTTTCGGGTGAATAGCGAATGGCTTGCCTTGAAAACAGTCTGTCTCGAGGAGGCGGCGGCCATCCGTCCGGTCCATCATGTACCTCTGCGTACGAATAATATATTTAAAGGCGTAGTCAACGTGAACGGGGAGCTGCTCCTGTGCATGTCGGTGGCGGACCTCCTCGATTATGCCATAGAAGGTCAGGCAGGGCAACCCGCGGAACGGGTATTCCAACGCATGCTTGTGGTGAGGATCGAGTCGGAGCGTTATGTATTTCCCGTCGATGAGGTGCTCGGGATTTACCGGGTTTGCCTGAGCGCGATGGGCGAGCCTCCCGCAACCATGGCAAAATCACCAACCAGCCTGATCAAAGGTATCTTCAACCTCGAGGAGAGAAGAATAGGCCTTGTGGACGAGGACGGGTTGCGCCGGACATTAAAAAGGAGTCTCCTCTCGTGAGCGAATCAGGCGCATTCGATATGGCGGACCTCTCCATGCTCGATCTCTTCCGCATAGAGGCCGAAAATTATGCGAAAGTCCTCGATAAGGGCCTTGTGGAAGTCGAGAATCAGGGTAGCCCGGAGGGAATCGAGCCTCTCATGCGCGCGGCCCACTCAATCAAAGGGGCAGCCCGTATTGTCGGGCTCGATCTCGTGGTTACTCTTGCCCATGCCATGGAAGACGTGCTTTCGGCAGCGCAAAAAGGCGCAATCATCCTTTCTCCTCATCATATCGATCTTCTTCTGCAAGGCAACGATATACTCTCCCTCCTTTCATCCCTGAATGCGTCGGAGATCCCGCAATGGCTTTCCCACGAGGGGCCGCGGGTCGAGGCGCTGAGCAGCATCATACGGGAATCTCAATCAGGCGGGACGCCGGCCACGCCGGTCGCCGCCTTCCCGGATGCCCCGGCGGCGAATAGGACAGGAGCGGACGGAACCTTGACTGCTCTTCCCGAAGATGTGGTCCCCCACACGGCTTCCGTAATGGAAAAGCCACAGGAGCGACCGCAGGAACGGGTAGAGGAGACATCGGTGCGGGTTGTCTCGGAAAGCCTCAACCGGCTTATGGGGCTTGCAGGAGAATGTCTCGTGCAGGCCAATTTGACCAAGCCCTTCTCTTCGTCTCTTCTTACGGTGAAGGACCTGCACTTGGAGCTTACCAGCTCTCTCGAGGAATTACTCCACTCCATGCAGCGCAAGGCCGCGCCAAAAGGATTAAGGGAGAGATTGGGCGAGGTCCTGTCCACCCTCGATCACGTCCGTAATCTTATGGGCGATCATATGGAGAAATTCGATGCCTTCACGCGAAGCCTCGAGCGGCTCGCCGATCAACTCTACAGTGAGGTACTGGCCATAAGAATGAGGCCTTTTTCCGATGGAATCCCGGGATTCCCGCGCATGATACGGGATCTCGCAAAGGAGCTTGGGAAAAAGGTGAATTTTCGGGTGACAGGAGAGGCGACGCGGGTAGACAGGGATATACTCGAAAGACTGGAAGCGCCCCTCACCCACCTGCTCAGGAATGCGGTGGATCACGGGCTGGAGACGCCTGAAGAGAGGCTTGCCGCATCAAAGCCGCCGGAAGGATCCCTCCTCCTTGAGGCACGCCACAGCTCGGGAACGCTCCACATCATGGTTGCCGATGACGGAAGGGGGGTCGACATCGAAAAGCTCCGGGGAAAGATCATCCGGGATGGACGCGTCTCCCGGGAGATGGCTGCCACCCTTACCCAGGGCGAGCTTCTCGATTTTCTCTTTCTCCCCGGTTTCTCCACTGCGTCGGAAGTGACCGAGGTGTCGGGCAGAGGCGTGGGGCTCGATGTGGTCATGTCCATGGTGGAAGCGGTAGGCGGATCGGTCCGGGCGGAATCGGATTGGGGAAAAGGCATGGCCTTTCACCTCCATCTCCCCCTCACCCTGTCGGTCGTGAGAGGGCTCGTCGTGAATATCGGGGGCGAGCCCTATGCCATACCGCTGGCGCGCATCGACCGCATCTTACAGATAGGAAAAGAGGACCTCCGGATTCTGGAGGATAAACAGTTTTATACCTATGAAAACCAGCATCTCGGCATTGTGGACGCCCATCAGCTCCTTGAGACCCAACCCCCCGGTGAAGTCTCGTCCGAGCTTCGCATTGTGGTAGTGAGTGACCGTCTCAACCGATACGGCCTTGTGGTAGACGGTTTCGTAGGAGAGAAAGAACTTGTCGTTATCCCCCTCGACACCCGTCTCGGCAAAATCCCCAATATCAGCGCAGGGGCAATCCTCGAGAACGGAGCACCCGCTCTCATCTTCGATGTTGACGATCTCGTGCGGTCGATCGACAACCTTCTCACCCACGGAAGACTTAAGAGGGTAAGGGAGAAAGGTGAGAAGATTTACGGGGGCAGGAAACAGGTTCTCGTGGTCGATGATTCCCTGACGGTCCGAGAGGTCGAGAGAAGGCTCCTGGAGAATCGGGGTTATGACGTTACCGTGGGGGTCGACGGGATGGACGGGTGGAATCTGCTCCAGGTTGGCTCCGGAATCGAGCTGGTGGTCTCCGATATCGATATGCCCCGGATGAATGGGATTGAATTTATCAGACGAATGAGGAGCGACCCACGTTTTAAGAACCTCCCCGTCATCATCGTCTCTTACAAAGACAGGGAAGAGGACCGGATAAAAGGCCTTGAGGCAGGCGCGAATTACTACCTCACCAAGAGCAGTTTTCACGACGAAGGTCTCACCAATGCGGTAAGGGACCTGATAGGGGAGCCATAGGAAGATGCGGGTTGCCATTGCCCACAGCGTGATGCGTGAAGCGAAGATACTCGAGAGGGTTATTGCCGCGGAACCGGGCCAGGAGGTCGCCTGGGTCGCAGGAACGGGAGCGGAGGCCATAGACAAGGCCGCGGCCGATCCCCCCGATGTGCTGCTTGTAGACCTCTTGTTATCAGGCGCACAGGGCGCCGAAGTAACCCGGCTCATTATGAGGACATACCCCTGCGCGATCCTGATCGTTACCCCTTCCGCGGCCCGGGATGCCGCGCGGGTCTTCGAGGCCATGGGGAACGGCGCCCTCGATGTGGTGAGCGTGCCCGTCCGGGACGAGAAGGGCCATATAAAAGGCAAAGACCAGCTCCTCAAGAAGCTGGCAATGATAGAAAAATTGATAAGAAGGGAAGAGGTCCGGATGAACGGCCAATCGACCCATATGGGCTCTCCCATCCCCCCGCGGCCTCTCGTAGCCATCGGATCTTCGACAGGGGGGCCGAAGGCCCTGGCGGCGCTTCTGTCCGGTCTGCCGGCGGACCTCGGCGCTTCGGTCGTGGTGGTGCAACACCTGGACGTTCAGTTCGCGGACGGCCTTGCGGAATGGCTTGACGGACAGACCCCGCTTAAGGTCGTTCTCGCAAAAGAGGATATGAGAGTAGATGATAATACGGTGTATGTGGCGGGAACGAACGATCACCTCATAGTGGGGCCGGAGCTAGCATTCCATTACGTGATCGAGCCTAAGGACTACCCCTACAGGCCCTCGGTGGACCGGTTCTTCATAAGCGCGAGGGATTGGTGGCGTGAGAAGGGCGTGGCGGTGCTCCTTACCGGTATGGGTAAAGACGGGGCAAAGGGCCTGCTGACTTTGCGCGACGCCGGCTGGCATACCATAGCTCAGGATGAGGCCACCTCAGTAGTGTACGGAATGCCGAAGGCCGCGGCAGATATCGGCGCGGCGCGTGAGATCCTGGGGGTTGAAAAGATCGCCGCTTCCGTAGTCACCCACATTAAAGCGAATAAAGGAATAGTGAGCGATGAACGAAAATGAGAGCCTTTTCCATACCCCCGAGACCCACCATACCATCACCGTGCTCCTGGTCGACGATCAGCCGATCGTAGGTGAAACCGTGAGGCGAATGCTCGCCCCGGAAAAGGATATCCTGTTTCATTATTGCAAAGAGCCGACGGAAGCTATTAGAACGGCGCAGGAGACGGGCCCCACGGTGATACTCCAGGACCTCGTCATGCCCGATATAGACGGTCTTACCCTCGTGAAATTTTTCAGGGCCCACAGCAAACTCAAAGATGTGCCCCTTATCGTGCTCTCCAGCAAGGAGGAGGCGTCGACCAAGGCTGACGCCTTTGCAGTCGGTGCAAACGATTATCTGGTGAAGCTGCCGGACAGAATCGAGTTGATTGCCAGAATCCGTTACCACTCCAAAGGGTATATAAACCTTCTCGAGAAGAACGAAGCTTACGAGAAGCTCTACAGGAGCCAACAAATATTGGCCGCCCAGCTCGCCAGTGCGGCGGAGTACGTAATCTCCCTGCTGCCTCCGGCGCTCGACGAAGGGGACCTGAGGACGGACTGGCGGTTCTTTCCGTCCGCCGAGCTTGGAGGGGATGCCTTCGGGTATCATTGGATCGATGAAGACCGTTTCGCCATATACCTTCTCGATGTATGCGACCACGGCGTCGGACCTGCATTGCTCTCCGTTTCGGCCCTTAATGTGCTTCGCTCCCAATCTTTGCCCAATACCAATTTTACCGAGCCAGGTTCGGTGCTTACTTCACTGAATGAGGCCTTCCAGATGGAGAAGCAGAACAACCTCTACTTTACCATCTGGTACGGAGTGTTCAACAAGGTTACAAGGGAGCTCCGCTATGCGACCGCGGGACACCCGCCCGCCTTGCTCATGTCAGGGCAGGGGCAGGTGCAGGAGCTCATCACGCCCAATATGTTTATTGGCGGTATGGAGGGTATAACCTATACCAGCGGGACTACCGTGGTGGACCTTCCCGCGAAGCTCTACATATTTTCTGATGGGGCCTACGAGGTAAAGATGAAAGACGGACCCATGTGGAGCCTTGGCGGACTCAAGGAATACCTTCTTGCCGGTCCCCAAAACGGCCTATCCGAGATCGAAAATCTTTATACCACCCTTCAGGGAATGCAGGGGTCAAAAGACCTCGATGACGATTTTTCCATGCTCAAAATAGAGTTTCTGCCATAGACGAACCGGAGGAATCACAAATAACTCAAGGGCTATAATCCTCTTTCCCCGGTGAGAGCTCCTTTCTCAGCCGGATAAGCCCCGCCTCTATCCTCACGAAGGAAAGGGTGCTTCTGTTAAGCCCGGTTATGTCCAGCCCGTGGGCCAATGCGAGTTTCGTGATTGCCGGCAGGATCCCGACCTTGTCTTTCTTCCAATAAGGTCTCAGCTCCCTCAAAAAGATATTGACAGTTACAGGCCCGATACCGTAGAAATCGGTTATCTTCTTCTCCAGGTCTTCAGCGTCTTCCGCCTCTTCATGAAGGCGGGAGAGCCTGCCCCTGTACCGCGCGATCAGGGTTTCACAATTCTTCAGGATCTTTGTTGATGTCTTTCCGTCGTACCGGACGTACCCGCCGGTCCGCATGATGGGATCTATGAGGAAATCCCAACCCGCATGGAGAATCTCCTCCGGGGCAAGGAGATTATGGGCGGCAAATGCCTCGTAGGTATGTTTCGACACCTTCTCCGAGATTCGGGCCCCGTAAAGCATACTCGCCAGGAACCATTTGAAGAGCTCGCCGTCCTGTCGCGTCCCGAGTTTAATGCCCAGCTCCTCCGAATAGAGCAGACTCCTTTTCAGGCCATCGAATGTAAGGACCACGGCGCTCTCCGGCCCGGGGCGCGAACGACCGGGGCGGCGGGGTCTCTGTTCCGTTATTTCGGAGTATGGTGTGCGGGGCGTCATCGTGAGACAAATATATTCATCCCCGGCGGGTATTGCCATGTTTCCCCTCCCGCTTTCTTCCTTGATTTCCAATGAGTTTTCGATTAATATCTGTGCACGGACCTGTGCCGCATTAATCGGTAAACTCTCCGTCCCATTACTACAATACGAGGAATAGATGGACAAGAAGATCATCAGCGAGATCGAGGCCATTGCAGGCAAGGAAAACGTACAGACTTCCCTTGAGGAGAGGCAATGCTATTCTTATGACGCGAGAACGGATGGGGCAATTCCCGACCTGGTGGTTTTTCCTTCGTCGGCCGAGCAGGTATCCCGGATTCTCATCCTCGCAAATACCCATGGATTTCCCGTGATTCCAAGGGGATCCGGCACCGGCCTCACCGGAGGATCGGTACCCTTATCCGGAGGAGTGATCCTCTCCTTTACCAGGATGAACAGGATACTCGAAATAGACCCGAAGAACCTGATTGCCGTGGTGGAGCCGGGGGTGGTGACATTTACCCTTCAGGAAGAAGCCGCGAAACATGGCCTCTTTTATCCCCCTGATCCCGCTTCCTACAAATATTCGAGCATAGGGGGGAATATCGCTGAATGCGCGGGTGGACCCAATTCTTTAAAGTACGGAGTCACGAGGGACTATGTCCTGGGTCTCGAAGTTGTTCTCCCCACGGGTGAGATCATTCACCCGGGTGTAAGGACCATGAAGGGGGTGGTGGGCTACGACCTCGCACGACTCTTCGTGGGGAGCGAAGGGACCCTGGGGGTGGTAACCAGGATCACCCTGAAGCTCATTCCCCTGCCGGCTGCCAGGGCCACGATCCTCGCCCTCTTCAGCGAAGTGGACGACGCGGCTGAAGCTGTCTCAGCTACTATTGCGGCCCGGGTGGTGCCTTCGACAATCGAATTTATGGATAAAGCCTCGATCCGTTGCAGTGAGCAGGCCAATCCCATGGGCCTTCCGCCCGATATAGGAGGGCTTCTGCTCATTGAGGTGGACGGTGACGAGGAGTCGATCGACTCTCAGGCGGACAAAGTCAAGAAGATCATGATGGAGCATAAGTCGATAGACTGTCGCATGACCAGGGATCCGATTGAGGCCGACAAGCTGTGGCTCGCCAGGCGCACCCTTTCTCAGGCGCTCTACAATTTGAATCCGGTAAAGATCGCGGAAGACGTGGTGGTCCCACGCTCGAACATCCCCGCCCTCATCCATGCCCTCGAGGAATTGGGGAAGCGCTATGCCATACCTATTCTCAGCTTCGGCCATGCAGGAGACGGTAACTTTCACGTCAATATCATGATCAAAGATACGAAGGAAGACAGGGAAAAGGCCCATGAGGCCGTAAGAGAGATATTCTCGGAGGCGTTGAAGCTTGGGGGCACCCTTTCAGGAGAACATGGCATAGGCATCTCCAAGGCCGCGTACCTCGACATGGAGCTGTCCGAACGTCTCATCACCACCATGAAGAAGATAAAAACGCTTTTCGATCCCAATAATATTCTCAATCCGGGTAAGATTTTTACGTAATTCCAATTCCAAATCAAAGATGATATCGAGGCGCTTAAGGAAGGAGCGACGCAGGTGTACTTCGCGGTACACCGAGGAACAGATGACGAGTGCAACGAAGAGAGCGCTTTGAGTTGGAATTGGATAACAGGGATTTCATCCGGTAAAACCCATAGCTCCCGCTGAAAACGAGACGGCATAACGCTTTGTTTTGGTCTTCGAGAATATCTTATTAAAAATGGGGAAGATGCCGTTAACGCCGGGGCTACTCTTCGTCGGGGTCCGGCAGGTCCAGAAGCATTTTATTGTATTCGTTGAGGACCTTTCGGGTGAAAGGCGTATCGGGAGAATATTCTTTCGAAGCCTTATTTCTTATTTTGTAAGATCCCACATTATAGGCATGGAGAGCGGTATTCAGATTCTCGAACTTTTCGAGGAGCCATGACATGTGGTTCACGCCTATTTTAATATTCTTTTCAGGCTCGTGCAGGGACTTGTTCCCTTTCATGGTGATTCCCTCATTCTTTGAGGCATGCCGGGCAAGGGAGGGGGAAATCTGCAGGAGACCACGCGCGCCTTTTCGGGAGACCGCTTCGTTTTTGAAATTGCTTTCCACCTTCATCACCGCGAGTATGAGCCGGTAGTCTACTCCATATTCCTGCGACTCTTCATAGACTCTGTCGGCAATGGTCTTCAGCTTATCATCCGACGCATTGACTTTCTTGGACTTCAGGTATTCGACTATCTTGCTCTTTATAAAGAAACCTTCTTTTCCCTGGTCGCCATTGAACGCCTGTATGACGGAGAAAGTGGCGAGGACAAAGGACGCCACCACGATGACGGAGATTATGAGGTGTGTAGGTTTTCCCAAATGTCGCATAAGGTACCTTTTTACACCTGAATCACGTAAAAAGTCAATATATTTTTTATCGAGCGGGTTTCAGACGGTCTTTTTTCGACAATGATTGCATAGCCTTAGCAACCAGAGGCTTGTGCGAAGGGGTATGGTGCTGGATCAAGGCCCTGTGCAATTTCCGCTCCTGAAAAGTCTTTGCCACAAAGACTTTTTCTCCTGTAAATGGATTTTCTTCCGTGTAATACATGCATGCCGCCGGGGTAAGGGGAAGAGGAGTGAAATCCTGTACCTGCTCCGGGTGCATCCCCCTTCGCCTGAGATAGGAAGAGAGAATCTCCTCGTCTTCCAGTGTCGCTCCCGGATGGGCGCTGATGAAATAATTGACCAGGTATTGGTCTTTTTTCACGCGCCTTTTGATCTCTCTGAATTTTTCCACAAATATTTCATATTTATCGAATGAGGGCTTGTTCATGGCACGCAGAACCGCGGGCGATGCGTGCTCCGGGGCTACTTTCAGTTGGCCTCCCACGTGATGGCGGCAGAGATGCTCGAAGTATTCCGCCGAATCATCGTCGCAAAGCAGGTCATAACGTATCCCGCTTTCGATGAACAGATGTTTGACCCCGGGGATAGCCATAACCGATTTATAGAGATCGATGCTTTCCCTGTAGCCTAGCTTCAGCATTGCGCACTTCGTCGGTACGAGACATTCCTTTTTTCCGCAGCCGCCGTCTCGTGCCCACCGGGAGCACCGGGCGCCGTACAGATTGGCGGTGGGACCGCCGATATCGGTGATCGTGCCCTTAAATTCCTCGTTCCGGGACAACGCCATTGCCTCTTCGAGTATTGACCCGGGACTTCTTGATTGGATGATCTTCCCCTGATGGACCGAAAGGGAGCAGAAGCTGCACGCGCCGCAGCATCCCCTGTGGGAGATGATCGAGAACCTGACTGTCTCGAATCCCGGAATACCGCCCTTTTCTTTATACGAGGGATGGGGAGAGCGGGCATAGGGAAGGCGGTAGACGCCATCCAGCTCCTCCCGGCCGAGAGGCAGGGCAGGGGGAAAATGGATCACATACCTCTTGTCATGCCGCTGGACCAGCGTCTTGCCTGAAAAAGGGTTTTGGTTGGTATAGAATATTCGAAAGGCATCGTTGAATCGTCTCTTATCATGGGAGACTTCATCCATGGCCGGCAACTCAAGGTAATCCTCGCCCGGGTGGACCTCTTTTCGCACGATCACAGTCCCTCTGATCCCGTAAAGATCCTGCTCCGCCGCAAGACGCCGGGCAATCTCCACAATCTGTGATTCAGCCATTCCGTATACGAGGATATCCGCCTTAGCATCGAGGAGGAGGGACCTCCGGACCTTATTGTCCCACCAATCATAATGGGCTACCCTGCGCAGACTGGCTTCGATGCCGCCGAGAACGAGGGGAGAGCCGGGAAAGGCCTCCTTTATCCTGTTCGCATACACAATAACGGCTCTATCCGGCCGCAGGCCTGCCTTCCCGCCGGGTGAATAGGCATCCTTGCTCCTTATTTTTTTATGGGAGGTGTAGTTTGCCACCATGGAATCGAGATTTCCGGAAGTGACGCCGAAAAAAAGCCGGGGCTTTCCGAGAGCCAGAAAATCGTCCGTCTTTTTCCAATCGGGCTGAGCGATGATACCCACACGAAAACCCGCTGATTCCAATACCCTGCCTATTATTGCCGCGCCGAATGAAGGGTGGTCGACATAGGCGTCGCCGGTCACTATAATTATATCGAGCGACTCCCATCCCCGTGCATCCATATCTTTTTTCGTGAGAGGCAAAAAATTGTTCATCACGGAATAGTGTAGCAGATTCGGGGCAACAAAGAGAGGGGCAAGGGGGCGATGTGATTTCTCCTTGACTTTACTGTCTTTTTCTACTATTATTTAACACTTTTCGGAGGTGAAGGACCATGGGAATCGGTTTACTTGGAAAAAAACTCGGAATGACACAAATATTCGGAGAAGATGGAACTGCCATACCTGTTACGGTAATTCAGGCGGGTCCATGTGCAGTCGTTCAGAAAAAGACCGTCTCCAATGACGGATATGACGGAATTCAGCTCGGGTTCCAGGAAGTGGTAAAGGTGAAAAGCGTCAATAAACCCCTCGCAGGCCATTTCACTAAAGCCGGGGTAGGGCCCAGGAAATTTCTGAAGGAATTCAGGGTTAAAGCCGAAGAGCTTGAAGCTCACGAAGTGGGCGCGGAAGTTTTAGTAGATATTTTTGAGCCGGGAGAATTTGTCGACGTTACCGGCACATCCAAAGGAAAAGGCTTTGCCGGCGTCATGAAGAGATTTCATTTCAAAGGGGCTCCCGCGTCGCGTGGAAGCCATGAATTCTTCAGACACGGAGGCTCCATCGGACAGAATATGACACCCGGCAGAACCATGAAGGGAAAGAAAATGCCGGGTCATATGGGATCGGAGAAGGTAACGGTACAGAATCTGAAGGTCGTCGACGTGCGGGGCGATACCAATATTCTTTTGGTCGAAGGTGCTATTCCGGGACCTACCAATGGTATAGTGGTAATAAAGAAAGCGGTAAAAAAATAAGGCGGAAAGGAACGAAAAGTCAGGGCCGGTATAACCGGCCCTTTTTTTATTCCCCGAAACATGGGGCAACCCGGTTTAGACGATCGCCCTCTCGAGGATGAACTGTGAAAGCTTCCGGGCGCCTGCTTTGAATGCCTTTGTACCGAAACCACCAACCCATTTATCACCGCTTAAGAGGTCGGAGACAACGAGGAAGGCAATCCCTTTGACGTTCTTGTACCTTGAGACGGCATAGAAAGATGCTGCTTCCATTTCCACCGCCTTGATGCCCATATCACGGTACTGCGAGACCTTGGAGACCGTTTCCCTGTATATGGCGTCGCAGCTCCAGATAACCCCTTCATGAAAGCTCTGAGACCTTGCCGGAGGCAGCCACTCCTCCAGCCAGTTCGACTGCACGACCGGGTCCTCTCCGGGGTAGTGATGTGAAACGCCGTCCTCTCTGAGGGCGCCCACCGCCGTAATCACATCTCCCACCAGGAGCTCTTCATTCAATGCCCCGCAATAGCCCCACATGATAAGCTCTTCAATGCCAAAGGCGGTGAGCTCTTCCACGAGGGCCGCAATGGCCGGGCCTCCGATAAAAGAACGGGTTATTATAGTATTTGTGTCATCGAGCCGGTAAAACTGCTTGAAAGGCGACCATGCATCGATAAGAACGCCTTTTTTCTGACGAACTACAAAATTGAGGTCTCCCGCGGCGAAAGTGATTATCGCCCTTTTCGGAAGAAGAAGCTCCTTTTCTTTTCTCCCCGTAAGAGCCGTGACAATGTCATGGGGAGTCAGAACAGGAGGGGAAGGATCAAAGAACTTTTTCAACGAACCTTCTCTTCAATCTCCTGTAGGATTCCGTGATATGTTCGGAGATAACCCTCACCTCTCCCTCGACGGTCATGAAATTTGTATCACCGAACCATCGGGGCACCATGTGAATGTGGAAATGGTCTTCAAGCCCTGCGCCGGCCGCCCTGCCTGAATTGATCCCGATATTGACCCCGTGTGCCTCGAAATCTTCCTTGAAGATGGCGGACATGATCTTCACGAGCCTTATCATGTCGAGAGCCTCCTCGTCGGGCAAATGCTCAATAGACCCGACATGGCGCACAGGAACCACCATAACGTGTCCATTGGTATATGGATAGCGGTTCATGATGACAAAAGCGGAGCCTTGCCGGCCTACTACGAGAGATCGCTCGTCATCTCCTTCCCCGACACAGAGAAAGCATTTCCCATCTTTCCGGTCAGCACCTCCGCCGACATATTCCATTCTCCAGGGCGCCCATATTCTGTCCATATCAATCCTTCAGGAATACATAGTCTTTCCAGTAATCGGGCATCCTATTCACCCCTACCAGAAGCATGATCATGTAGAAACCGTTCGGTCGCGAGGGTCTTTTGCGGGGATGCATTCCCGTTTCTTCGGGGAGCTTGTCCCCTTTTTTCAAATTGCAATGAGTGCATGAGGTCACGATATTGGTCCATTCCGATGAACCGCCCCTTGATTTCGGGATAATGTGATCGCAGGTCAGGCTTTTGCCGTCGAATTTCTTCCCGCAGTATTGGCACGTATGGTTATCTCTCAGGAAGATATTCCTCCTCGAGAACTTGACGCTCATATGATGGTTGCGGACGAGCTTTAGAAGCCTGATAACCGCAGGCTGCCTCATCCTGGAAGAGACCCCCTTGATCTCCCGTTCATATTCCTTCAGGACCTCTACCTTACCAAGAAATACAAGGGTCACTGCTTTCTTCCAAGAGAGGACGCTCAAAGGCTCAAAAGTGGTATTGAGAAGAAGCGTCCTGTCCATAAACCGTCGCAAAAAGGTAACGTTTTTTGAACATCCTTGTCAAGAATCTTTACCCGACGCACCAACCCTGAGAGCACAAGGCATCTCCGGTGAAAAGGAGCGCCGGGTTTCTGAGAGGGCAGCACTGAAGAGGCAGAGTGCCGGCTTCATGCCCCAGTCTTAGTTCGTGACGGGATAAGACCCGGCGGGTCGGCAAGTTTTTTGTGGCATAGCGGGTCGATCTGTGATATTAAGGGGAGAAGGTTTTTCATGCGTTGGAGGTGCTTTATGCCCATTTTTGATGAAGACGATAAGGGAACGAACAACATGGACGGGTTCCCCGATTTTTCCGTCACCCGGGGATATGCAAAAAAAGAAGAGAAAAAAGAGAAGATCCCTTCCTTTATAAAGAAAATACCCCTTCTTTCGCTGGTACTGATTATCCTCATGGTGCTCTTAGGGGGCGCTGTAGCTTTTCTTGCGGCAAAAATGGCGGCTCTCAATACCGAGCTGAACGAAGTGAAAGGGATCAGGGGACAGCTTTCCACCATGCAGACCGGCTTCGACTCGGCTGTTGAAGGCATGAATAAGGAACGGAACAGGTTGAAAACAGAGGTGAGTCAGCTCCGGAATGAGATCGACGCCATGAAGGCCCAGCAGCGACGCCAGGCCGAGGTTGCCAGGGAGCGTCAGACAGCGGCGGAAGCCAAAAAGAAGGCTGCACCCGCAAAGAAGACCCCACCCAAGAGATAAATCATCCCATGTCCGGCGAATAAAAAAAGGGAAGGCCGAAGCCTTCCCTTCACCCAAAACGGGTCTCTCTCAAGGCACTTTATAATCAAACTTATGACACTGATTGCAGTAGTTTTCTGATTTCCCGTGTTGGTGATGGCACAAGTTACAGTCCAGAGTCCTGCCGTAGTGAGGAGACTCATGTGGATTCTGAGGTTTTACCTTTGCCGTTTTCTCAGCGATTTTATCCGTATTGTGGCATGCCACACACTGCTTCATTTTCACTTCCTCAGGTTTTTTGACTTTGCCATGACATTTCGTACACGTGATGCCTGAGATCTGGTGCATGTGGCTTCCCGGCATTTTACCGGTAAGGCTCATGGGCCCGCTTTTCTCGTGACACTCGAGGCACGCCTGGTATGACATGCCTTTTGTGGCTTTATGGTCCTGAGGAAGCCTCTTTTCGCTCCCGTGGCAGGCCGCACAATCGCCCGGTTTCGCAGTGGCGAGTTTTTTGGGTACGGCCATGACGTTCGTCGCCATGGTCGAGAGCAGGATGAAGGCGAGAGAGAGACCGATCAGGAGCCTGCCGTAGCGCTCCGATATTTTAAGGCTGGTGTCGCCGCGTCTCATAATATCTCCTTTCCCTTTAAGGGGAATGCCGCGGGAGAACCCGGGAGGTTAAGGAAGGAGGAAAGGGCAACGAGCGCCCCTTCCTCTCCATCCATTATTTCAAAAAATCAGCCCCAGGCCTTTTCCTTTGCGGCGTTCTTGCCTGCAATACGACCGAAGACCACGCAGTCGGCCATGGCAACCCCGCCAAGACGCACGGCCCCATGTACTCCGCCCGTCACCTCACCGGCGGCATAAAGCCCTTTTACCGGCTTGAAGTCAAACCCCTTTACCTGGGCATTCTTATCGATCACCAGCCCGCCCATCGTGTGGTGGACCTTAGGCCAGAGCCTGGCCGCATAAAAAGGTGCGGTAACCGTGGGTTTTGCATCGGGGAAGATCATACAGTCGAAATCGGCATCCTTCTTCTGTTCCACGAACGAATTCCAACGATCAATCTCTTTTTTGAAGACATCAACCGGCATATTATAGAATTTCGCAAGATCCTCAAGGGTGTCGAATTTCTTAATGGCCCCCGCCTCCATCCCTTTCTGAAGGGCATTGGGGAATACCTGTTTCGGCACCGCATAGGAATCTCCCATAATGATAACGGGATCACCGACAAGGATGATCGCGTCCGCTCGCTCTTTCCTGTTTCCTGTTTCCTTGAAGAAGCGTTTGCCTGTCTTGGGATTAATCATGGGCCCGTAGCCGACGAGACGCTCGCAAAAGAGGGGGACATGGCCGAATCCTTTTTCGTCGGGGCTCGTCCAGGGACCAAGCTGGATCCAGTCCATCTGAAGGTCCATGGCTCCCGCCATGCACGCGGCCAGCAATGCCTCGCCTGTTGCGCCGGGCTGGTTCGTGGACTCAAACCTGTCATTGAGGCGCGGGTCCTGCAACTGGCGAAGGGGTAGATCCCGCGAGAAACCGCCGGAAGTCAGGATCACTGCCTTCTTTGCTTTGATAAAGGCTGTTTTGCCTGAATTCTCATCAGGGAATTTATAACCCTTCTTTACTTCCATGCCCACAATCCTGCCATCCTTGTTCGCGATGAGGCGCACCATCTTTGTACGGGTCTCTATCTTGGCTCCGACAGCATTGGCTTTATCGTAAAGTTTATTGACCACTTCCGAACCGGACGCATTAACCGTCTGGTTGGCCCTTTTTACCGAATGTCCTCCATGGAAACCGAGTTTGGTAAATCGGGCTCCAAGGCTCTCGCACCATTCAAGTGCATCTTTGGCGCCGTAGGCAACCGTCTTGGCCAATTCCGGTTGGTTCAGGTACTGCCCTGCTTTCATCATATCCTTGTACATGAGCTCGGCGGAATCCTGGACCCCTGCCGCCTTCTGCAATTTTGTGTCCGGGGCGCAGAAATCTCCGCCGTTGATAATGGAATTGCCCCCGTGGACCGGCATTTTCTCAATGACGGCCACGGTTGCCCTCGCGTTCTTTGCCTCGATGGCTGCGGCGAGACCGGCAAATCCCGTGCCCACTACAATGACATCATAGGCGTCATCCCATTTTTTGGGCATCGGACCTGCTGCCGCTGAAGACTCTTTCGCGGTACCTGCCAGCGCGCCCACCGTCATACCCGCTATTGCCGCAACGCCACCTGTAGTTTTCAGAAAATCGCGTCTCGATAAGTTCTTCGGTTTTTTTGTGTCTTCGCTCATATAAACCTCCTGATATTTAATAGATTTGCCGGATTATAACAAGGACCGGAGAGAGAAGACCGACGCTCCGGTCATCACAGGACTCTATTCCGTGACAGTGCCCGGCCCCTTCATGTATATAGATTCTCCCGCAATTTCCTGTAATTATCAATAAAAAAGCGGTGTGAATGGATATATTATCGTACAGAGGGGGCAGGTCTCCCATGCGTTCTAAGGGGAAAGGACTACAATCACGGGATAAAGGGAAGGGACAGAGCCATACCCGTAAAATAACCTGTTGACCGGGTTAATTTACGGTACTATTATATATCGATAAACGTAAAAAAAGGAGCGAATAAATGTTTGGACTCGGCGCGCCTGAACTTATCATCATTCTTGTAATAGTAGTTCTTATTTTCGGGGCGGGAAAGCTTCCGGAAATCGGCGGGGCGGTAGGCAAGGCTATCAAGGGGTTCAAGAAATCGGTGCACGAGCCCGAAGAAGGCGACAAACCGGTAAAAAAGGAAGATAAGGAATAACGGGAGGAATAAGGCCGGTTTTCAATCTTCCGAGACCGGCCGGCGCCGCATCAAACGCAATTGAACTGCAGATCGGCCTCATACCCCCAGCGTCGATAGATTGAACCTCTCTCCGCAAATTGTGTCTTTTTCGGACCACTCCCCCGAGTGAAAAAAAGTTATTATTCGAATTAATCTTTCATGACAACCCCAAAAAAGGTGCTTATATTCTGTAAAAGTCGTGTGAGGACGGGCCAGGTCGGGAGGGGCAGACCGGTGCTCGTTACCGGGTACCGTAACTACACAGGCCGGCGCCGGCGAGTCGGAAGACCTTGGAATAAAGGTTCACCGGGTCGACGGGAAAGGCCGTCCTGTCGGTAAGGAGATTCGTAAGAGATGACTGACGATATGAGCGCTGAGACCCCTCAGGAACATTCCGGGAAGAAGGAGAGCCAGGACCTCCCAATCCCGTTTGATCCGTTGAAGACATACCTTGCGGAGGTATCGAAATACCCGGTCCTGTCGCGGGAAAAGGAGTTCGAAGTATCACGCCTCGCTTTTGAAAACCAGGACCTCGATGCAGCCCAGAGGCTTGTGATGGCCAATCTGCGGCTTGTGGTTAAGATATCCCTGGAATATTACAACTCCTATTTAAATATTCTGGATCTAATCCAGGAGGGAAACGTGGGACTCCTCCACGCAGTGAAAAAATATAATCCCTATAAAGGCACTAAATTTTCTACCTATGCCTCCTTCTGGATCAGGGCCTATATTCTAAAGCATATAATGGACTCATGGAGTCTTGTAAAGGTAGGGACCACACAGGGCCAGCGCAAACTTTTCTACCGGCTGAACAAGGAGAAGCAGAAGCTCGAGGCCCTGGGTGTTTATCCGGAGCCGAAAGTGCTCGCCGGCATCCTGGAAGTGAAAGAGGAAGAAGTCGACTGCATGCAGCAGCGATTGGCCTTTACGGACATCTCCCTCGAAGCGCCGGTCCATGACGGAAGCGACGACACGATCATGGATACCATGAAAACGGACGAGGACGTGGAGGAGATCGTGAGCCGCAAAGAGGAATCGGAAAGGCTCTCGAAGAAAGTCACGGAATTTAAAGGCGGTTTAAACGATAAAGAAAAATTTATTTTCGACCAGCGAACCCTTGCCGAAGAGCCCCTGACCCTTCAGGAGATCGGCGAAATATTTCAAATCTCTCGCGAGCGGGTACGGCAGATAGAAAACAAAGTGCTGAAGAAGTTTAAAGAGCAGTTCCAGTCCCAGATGGCGAAGATGGGATGATGTTCCGTATGGGGTGCACGCCCTACGATCAATTTTTCCCACCGGTAAATATGATTGACTGTGTATGATTTATCCAGGCACAGAACGAACTTCCTTTATTGACAAGAGATCGTGTCCATGCCTTGAGGCGAGGGCAATCATGACGGGCATCTTCGTCAAAGCACTTGAAAAATTAGACTAATCACGATACTCTTCTAGGATGAATGTCGCGGAGGATTCAGCTGCCAAAAAAGCAATAATTCTCCGACAAAGTCAGAGTGCCAATACACACATTTTATAAAAAGGCTGCCGATGAGAATATCAGAATTACGGCCGAATTCCTGGGGGGAAAAATGATCAGACGGATGAAGAGAAGGGGCAGTTCCGTTATCGGGTATTGCATCATTATGCTTGTTTTGTCATTGTTTTGGTCGGGTAATAGTTTTGCAGCGTCTGCAGAAACCGGTGCGGCGGCGTCTCCGGCTGCCGAGTGGTCCCTCGAGGCACAGATAACGGTCTCTGACAGTGAAGCGGCGGAGATAGGAATGAAGGTTGCCACGCAACGTTCGATAAATGCGCTCGTTTCTAAACTGAAGTCCAAGGGCATCACAGTGGAAAAAAAGGTGATCGGCAGTGATGAAAAAGGCGTCGCCTATGCGCTCACCGCATCAGGTAAGGGCACTGTCGGGAGTTTCCGCGAATTTCTTTATTCCACCGCAAAACCCGAATTTAATGTACTCGGCGGCGTGACGGAAATGACTATTGAAAGTCCCCCTGCGAATGGGGAGGTGGTGGTCGTTCTCGAATCAAACCCGTCCACCGGCTACAGATGGCATGTCACCGCGGACAGCGGCATGACCACGACGGCCGCGAATGTGTACGAGACCCACACCCGGGGTTACGGAGTACCCCAGCGGCAGATTATCAGCCTTGCTCCAAGGGGAGCCGGTAATCAAACCGTGAAACTTCTTTACGGCCGGTCGTGGGAAAATGAGCCCGTAGCGAGGCAGATCAGGCTTAAAGTTTCGTCTATGTCTTCGAAACTCGATTTGAGCAATCCTCTTGCCCCGCAGGGTGAGGCATCCGTACCAGCGGGAGCCGTAAAAACAGAAATCTTTCCGAAAGTGAAAACTGCGCTGCCCGCAAGCTTTGACTGGCGGAACCAGAACATCGTCCCGGCGGTTCGCAATCAGGGGAACTGCGGGAGCTGCTGGTCCTTTGGGACGGTAGGTATTATGGAATCGGCCCTTGCGAAAACCGGACAGGCCACCAAGGCGATCGATCTTTCCGAGCAGTACCTGATATCGTGCAACGAATCGGGTTGGGATTGTGATGGCGGACTCACGGCGCATATCTACCATTATGACACCGCCGGTATGAATCAAGGCGCTCCGGGGGCTGTCCTCGAATCGGTGAAACCCTATACCGAAAGCAACGGAACCTGCCCCACCAATTATGCCAAACCCTATATTTTGGATAGTTGGCAATTCGTTACCGGCTCCGAGTGGACCATTCCCACGGTTGACCAAATAAAGAGTGCGATCTATACCTATGGCCCGATCACCGCAGGAGTATGTGCCGGTGACGGCTGGGATACGTATAGCAACGGCGTTTTCAGGACCAATGAAACCTCGCAGTGCGGCGGTTCGACGAACCATCAAATCATCCTCGTGGGCTGGAACAATAATAACGGAGGATACTGGATCCTTCGCAATAGCTGGGGTCCGAACTGGGGAATTGCCGGTTACATGAATATAGGTTGGGGCATATCCAGGGTAGGCGAAGGCACCTCTTGGGTCACCACCGAGGCGCCGACCTGCGCCTATTCCATCACGTCCTCTTCAAGTGTAACACTCAATTTTAACGGAGGATCAACGGTGGCGAGGATAACCGCCAGTGGAGGAACTGGATGTCCCCAGCCGACGGTGACACCGACGGAAGCATGGCTCACTTATTCCAACGTCACATGGAGGAACAATAGGGGAACAGTGAAAATCACGGCTGCAGCAAACACAAGTTCTGTGGAAAGAGGACCGGTAACCGTTGATATAGGCGGAGCTGCGCTCAGCGTCACTCAGCGGGGCAGGCCCTGCACCATGCAGGCCCTGAACCCACCGAGGGCATCATTTGATGCAAACGCCCATCCGGGTAATACTTTCGCAATCACTACCAACCCTGCTGATTGCTCATGGACTGCCGCAGTAGACGGAGCGGCTGCCGCATGGCTCCAGATAACCTCCGGTGCTTTCGGAGCCGGTCCCGGCACGGTTACCTATGACGTATCATCCAATGCAGGGAAAGCCCGGGTGGGTAAGATTAACGTGATACTTGAGCAGAAGAATACGAAGAAAGTCTTTACCGTCACCCAGAGAAAACCATAGCAGATCCTGAAGTAAGTTAAAAAGGGCGGCCCACGCAGGGCCGCCCTTTTGATTAACCTATAGCAATAATCGGCAGGCTCACGACAGGGACCTGAACCGCTTCTTCACCTCTTTCATTTTTCCGCAGGAGTAAGTGCCTTCCGGGCAGGGGCCGCTCACACATCCCGGACCTGCGCCGGCGAATAGGGTAGGGGCAACCGCCTTCACGAGCCTCAGCATCTCCGTTGCCATGGCCCGTATCTCCCATTGGGCACGGTTGCAGCACCGCTGGGTGAAGAAATGGAGGAGCTCCCGGGCGTTCATGGTGACCATGATCTTCGTTTCCGCGGCATTGGGCAGCACGAACCGGGCGTCCTCCCGGACCGATTCACCTGTACGCCCTTGCTCTTCAAGCATCCGGACGAGATAGTCATAGAACTCCTGCGTCTCCCGCATAAAAGAGTCGAAGCGCCGCTTCAATTCCTTGTCGCCTCCTATGGAAGGGGGCACTACATAGTGAAAACCGCCGGTTTTATCCACATACCTCTGCGATTGCTGGCTGTATGACGCGATGCGGTGTCTGACGAGTTGGTGGGAGCAGGCCCTCGAGATGCCTTCGACGGCAAAGGTAAAAGAGACATGCTCTACGGGGCTCATATGGCCCATCCCCATGATTTTTGAGAGAAAGTTCTTTGTTTGACCTGCCAACCTGTCGTCCTTGAGGGTCTCAATGTCTCCGGACCGGTAGCAGAGGCGGGCGGCAGCGGCGATCGTCATTTCCGGCATGGGGGTGTGGCTGATCAACAGGACCTTCAGCTTTGTTTCCATCACGGACCTTTCCGGACTTGCGACCCGGACAACTGCCTTTCATCCGAAAGGCGTTCCCATAAGTTCCTGCACGCGGTGGGGATGTGCTCAGCCATGGTAAGGGCGGTGACTACCGCAATGCCCTGCGCTCCGGCCTCTAAAACGGAGCGGCAGTTGTGGAGGGTGATGCCTCCGATTCCGACCACGGGAAGACTGGTGCTCCGGCAAATCCGCGTCACCCCTTCAAGCCCGGGACAATATCCGAGGTCCCTTTTCGTGGAGGTGGGGAAAACCCCGTTTACCGCGATATAGTCGGCCCCGTCTTTCTCGCCTTTCACCGCCTCTTCCGGGGTCTTGACGGATATGCCGATTATCGCATCCTGCCCCAACAATTCTCTGGCTGCTTTGACGGCCATATCATCCTGCCCCAGATGGATCCCGTCCGCGCCCGTTGACGCCGCGATTGCAGGGAGATCGTTGACGATCAGATATGCCCCGTGTTGCCGCGTCAACATGAGCGCCGCCGAGATCAATGCCGCGTAATCGCCGGGGACCATCTCTTTTTCCCTTATCTGGATAATCTTTACCCCTCCTTCGAGGGCGAGGGCTACCTGTTCAAGGACGGAATAGCCTTTATGCAAGCGGGAATCGGTGACGAAATAGAGTCTGTAGTCGTGGGGGGAAGGTTTCCGCCGCGTGCCGTGAACCTCGTTTGTGTCGTTCCTTTTGCCCATATCCGTGTCGCTTTTCAGCATCTATCCGCGGCCGTTTATGTGATGGCCTTTATCCTGAGCCGCTCGAGCATAAGTTCTTCCGGAAGGCTGTAGAGTATGTCATAAAGGGCTACCTGGAAACTCCCCGGTCCCTGTGAAAGGCGTGCAGCCTCCTCTCCCGCAAGTCCATAATACGCGAGGGCAGCGGCGGTGGCAAGGAGAGGGTCGGTCACGACCGCGTTGAAACAGGATACTACCGCCGTGGCAGCGCATCCCGTCCCGGTCACGCGGGCGAACATGGGATGGCCGTTGTGCACCTCGAAGGACTTTTCTCCGTCGGTCACAAAATCGACCTCTCCGGTAACGGCGATGACTTTCTTCAATCTCCCTGCCAGCCGTCGGGCGCCGTCACGCACGTTATCAACGCATTCCAGGGAGTCAACGCCCTTAATCCTGACTTCCCCGTCCGTGAAAAGGGACATGATCTCGGACGCATTGCCTCTCACCACGGTTACGGGGACTTCTTTGAGGATCCGGGCTGTGGCGGAGCTTCTGAGCGGGGTTGCGCCCGAGCCCACGGGATCGAGGATAATTGGTATTCCTCTCGCGCCCGCAGCGAGTCCGGCCACGATCATGGACTCTACCCATTGAAGCGTGAGGGTGCCGATATTCAGGTTTAAGGCATCGGAGATGGCGGAGACAGCTTCCATCTCCTCATTCGCGTGGGCCATAATGGGGGATGCCCCTACGGCGAGAGTCACGTTTGCGGTGGTATTCATGACTACAAAATTTGTGATATGGTGGATCAGGGGGCGGCGTCTCCTGATCTCCCGCAATATTTCCACCGTGGTGGCGGAATAGCTGTCTTCAGCCATGATTTTCACCTGATTCTGTTTCTATATTTTTTATGCAGGCGCGCACACATTGCTTTCGGCCCAATAGGGCGACATGCCCCTCAGCCGCTCGACAATGGCCGGGAGTTTTTCGATTACGAGCATGATATCTTCTTCGCTGTTATAGGTGCTCAGGCTGAACCTGACCGATCCGTGGGCCATGGTATAGGGCACGCCCATTGCCCGCAGCACATGGGAAGGCTGGAGAGACCCCGAGGTGCAGGCGGAGCCGGAGGATGCACATATGCCGAACTGGTCCATGAGGAGAAGGATGCTCTCACCCTCGATAAATTCAAAGCTGATGTTGGTGGTGTTGGGAAGGCGCGGCGCCTTGCCTCCGTTCACCTTGAGATTGGGGATGCGGGAGATAAGCTCCTTTTCGAGTCTGTCGCGAAGGCTCCGGACCCTCGTGTTCTCGTCTTCCATCTTTTGCGCCGCAAGCTCGCATGCGGCCCCGAGACCTATGATGCTCGGGGTATTCTCGGTGCCTCCCCTCCTCCCCTTTTCCTGGTGACCCCCGATCATAAAAGGTGAGAAACGGGTTCCCCTGCGGATATAGAGTACTCCTATACCTTTAGGGGCATGGAGCTTATGGCCCGAAAAGGAGAGCAGGTGTATGGCGTTTTCCTTCATGTTTATAGGCATTTTACCGACTGCCTGGACTGCATCGGTATGAAAGATGATGCCTTTCTCCCGTGCCGCCTGTGCCGCCTTCTCAACCGGGAATATTACACCCGTCTCGTTATTTGCCCACATGATGCTGACCACGGCCGTGTCCGCAGTGAGGCTCCTCTCATATTGGTCCATGTCAAGATTGCCGTCCGTGTCCACATCGAGCTCGGTGACATTATATCCCTTCTCTCTCAGATGCTCGCACAGCACTTTCACAGCAGGATGCTCCACCCGGCTCGTCACCACGTGGCGTTTGTCCGGATTGACTGCAAGGGCGGAGAGAATCGCCGTATTGTCGCTCTCGGTGCCGCAGCTCGTGAAAACGATCTCATCGGGCTCCGCGCCGATGATGCCCGCCACTTTCAATCGGGCATCGCTCAGCTTCTTTGCCACCTGGCCGCCAAAGCTATGCATGGACGAAGGGTTGCCGTAGAGCTCGCTGAAATAGGGGGTCATCTCCGAAAGGACCTCGGGAGCAACCCGGGTAGTTGCATTGTTATCGAGATAGACTGTTTTCACTGCGACACCTCCTCAACGACCAGTTCGGGCGAGACCAGTTCGCGCAACTTGATCTCCACGAACCCCTTGAGCGTGAGCTGCGACGCCTGACAGACGGCGCATGCGCCCCGTGTCGCCACGAGCACCCGGTTTCCCACGATATCCACAAGCTCGATATCGCCGCCGTCATGTTTCAGCGACGGCCGGATCTCCTTGTCGATAGTCTCTTCAATGAGGCGGATCTTCTGTATGTTGGTGAGCCGGGGTTTTTCCGCAGGAGGGGCGTCAGGTTTCGGCTGGGCATAGATCTGATCGATGATGGCCTGTATCTTCTCATGACAGTTTCTGCACCCGCCGCCGGCTTTAGTATAATTAGTGATCTCCTCAACGGTGGTGAGATGGTTCTCTTTGATGGCTTTTTCGATTTCTTTATCGGTTACGCCGAAGCATTCGCACACTATCTGCCCTTCTTTTTTCGGGGAGGCGGTCCCGCGGTAGCTCTCGATTGCCTTTTCCAGCGCTTCCTGGCCCAGGACGGAACAATGCATCTTCTCCGCCGGAAGCCCGCCCAGAAAATCGGCGATATCCTGGTTGGTGATCTTCCCCGCCTCTTCTATGGTCATACCCTTTACCATCTCGGTAAGGGCCGACGCTGAAGCGATTGCGCTCGCGCAGCCGAAGGTCTTGAACTTGGCGTCCACGATTTTTTTATTCTCGTCTACTTTGAAAGTGAGCTTCAAGGCATCTCCGCAGGCGATGGAGCCTACTTCCGCCACGCCGTCAGGATTCTCTATCTCACCCACATTCTTCGGGTTCAGAAAATACTCCCGAACTTTATCAGTATATTCCCACATCGTGCACACTCCTTTCGAAGAAGATCTTTTACTTTAAAGAGCAAATCGTCTTGCCGTCAAGTCTGTTCGCGGCTTCTGAGCCGTTCGTAATAACCCGTGATCATATCTTTACCATAGGTTTGCTTCCCCCGCAATCCCTCTTTAACGATGCGCCCTTATGGCCTGCGATGGGAAACTTCTCAGGATATGCTTATATAATGTAGGGTTTAGGGACCTTTGATGTAAAGAGGTAAGGGAAGATAAATGATATCACAGCCCCGGCACATATGATAGAATAAAGGAGAATGGCACCACCCGTGAATGAGATAATCTCCGTAGAAGACCTGACAAAGACATTTAAGGATGTTGTCGCGGTCGATCACATATCTTTTGCAGTCAAGTCCGGAGAAATCTTTGCATTCCTGGGTCCCAATGGAGCAGGAAAATCGACTACCATCAAGATGCTGACAACCCTGTTGCACCCCACTACCGGCAGAATACGCATGAATGGTTTCGATCCCACCCTCTCGCCGCACAAAGTGCGGCAGACCTTCGGTATCGTGTTTCAGGACCCGAGCCTCGATGAGGAGTTGACCGCCTTCGAGAACATGGAGTATCACGGCATACTTTACAATATTCCCCGGGATGTGAGGCGTCAGAGAATAGGAGAGCTCCTTCGGATCGTGGAGTTGTGGGACCGGAGGGAAGACTTCGTCAAACATTTTTCCGGAGGCATGAAAAGGAGATTGGAGATCGCAAGGGGACTCCTCCACCACCCGGTCATCCTCTTTCTCGATGAGCCTACGCTAGGGCTCGATCCTCAAACGAGGAGCCTGATCTGGGATTATATAAAAGACCTTAACAGGTCCCGCGGGATTACCGTCTTTTTCACCACTCATTATATGGAGGAAGCGGAAAGGGTATCCCAAAGGATCGCAATTATCGACCATGGCAGAATTATCGTCCAGGGCAGTCCGGAGGAACTGATGGCAGAAACGCGGACTCCCAGTCTGGAAGACGCCTTTATTGCTCTCACGGGACGTGATATACGGGTTGAAGAGTCGAGCAGCCCCGAGCGGATGCGGGTGCGAAGGAGGTTTTTCAGCAAGCGGAGATGAAAGCTATTTACGTATTGTGGCTAAGACAACTGAAAAGATATTGGCGGTCAAAGGCAAGGATCGTAGGCTCTCTCGGACAGCCGCTCCTTTTTCTTCTCGCCCTCGGATACGGTTTCGGTCCTATCTACACGAAGGCAGGGGGAGGGAACTATATAGAATTTCTCGCCCCCGGCATTATCGCCATGAGCATCCTCTTCAGCGCGACCTTTGCAGGTATGGAGGTCTTATGGGACAGACAGTTCGGATTCCTGAAGGAGATACTCGTGGCGCCGGTGTCCAGGATGAGGATCATGATCGGTCGTACTCTCGGCGGGGCAACGGTGGCCATATTCCAGGGCATGCTTGTCTTCTTACTCGCCCTCATATTCGGGTTTCGGCCGGTGGACCCCTCCATGGTACCCCTGGCCCTCGTATTTATGGCGCTCATTGCCGTAACCTTTACCGCCTTCGGTACGGCCGTCGCCTGCGTGATCGAAGATATGCAGGGATTTCAGCTCATTATGAACTTCCTGGTCATGCCTACTTTTTTTCTGTCCGGGGCCCTTTTCCCCATGCAGAGCCTGCCCCGGCCCGTAGTCATCGTCTCCTCTCTCAATCCGCTCGCTTACGGCGTGGACGCCTTGAGGGGCATTTTGACTCACGGTTCGCAGTTCGGTCTGATGACGGATCTGGGGATATTGGTTCTGACTGCAGCGGCGATAATGGCGTTCGGGAGTTACCTCTTTTCGAGGATACAGGTATGAACTACAAAAAACCTCGCCTCTTTATCAGAGGCGAGGGATAGCAACAATGCCTGTCGTGATAAGCCGCGCGTCCCGGACTAATCCCCGGGAAGCGATGAGAATGGACATTACGCGGGTTTTTCCACTTTCTTCTTGCACCTTACGCAAAACCAGGGATACTGATCGTGAATCACGTCCTCTGCCGGGAACTCAGTGGCTTCCGCCCTCTCCTCATCGGTCGCACACGCAGAGCACACGATCTCCTTGTTCTTAAGCTGCAGTCCCCTGATTTCCTTCTCCTGAAGCGTTCCCATTATGTTACCTCCTTCATCAATGTTAGTGGCATCTTCTATATATAGTGGTGATGAAAAGGCCGGTCGTCAAGGGTGGGGCCTCCCTCTTTTTTGAGACTCGTTGAGAGAGTTCAAAACTGAAAAATTGATCGTTGATTTTGGCGAAGACGGGTCCGATTGAGGACGTCCAAAAGTCTCCTTTTGTGGTAGAATGAATGGAGGGGAGGAAGCATGTCGTACGATCAGATCATACGGGAATTACATGTCAGGGCCAATGCGGTAAACGTCGCGGCGATGGCGAGGTTCGGCATCAATCCCGACAATACGTTAGGAGTTTCCGTAAGAGAGCTTAGGGGAATGGCAAAGGGACTGGGCCGTAACCATGACCTGGCGCTAAGGCTCTGGGAATAGGCCATCCATGAGGCGCGGATCGTCGCCGCCCTCATCGACATGGCGGGGCGGACGGAGGAGCAGATGGAAAATTGGGCAGCCGATTTCGACTCGTGGGACATATGTGATCTTACCTGTAACAACCTCTTCAGGGCCACTCCCTTTGCATATACAAAGGCGCATGCATGGAGTCGGGAAGAGGGAGAGTTCGTGAAGAGGGCGGGTTTTGTGCTCATGGCGACCCTCTCCGTTCATGACAAGAAAGCGGGCGATGACCCATTCCTCGGGTTTCTCTCTCTAATAGAGAGCCAGGCCACCGACGAACGTAATTACGTGAAAAAATCAATAAATTGGGCCTTGAGACAGATCGGAAAGAGGAACGGAAGGCTCAATCAAGCCGCCGTCGAGACAGCCCTGCGCATCCGCGGTCTCGGACCGGGTTCCGCCCGCTGGATTGCTTCCGACGCGTTGAGGGAGTTCCGGCACCCCAAGATTTTAGCAAAAATAAGATCCTAGACCAACAGAAGGAAGATCTTTTCCCCCTTCAACCCCGACCTTTTTGCTCTTATTTTGCAGGGCTCAGGCCTTTCATAGCCTGCTCCAGATCGTCACAAAGATCGAGGGGATCTTCGAGACCTACCGAGAACCGGACCAACCCGTCCGAGATGCCCCTTCTGCCCCTCTCTTCGGGTGACATGGAAGAATGGGACATGGTTGCGGGGTAGGAAAGTATACTTTCCACACCGCCGAGGCTTACCGCCATCAGGGGCAGCTTTACCCGCCTCAGCACGTGCTTCGCAGCCTTGCCGTCCGCTAATTCGAAAGATACCACGGCCCCCCCGCCCGTAGCCTGCCGCAAGTGGATCTCTCTGCCGGGATGGGAGGGCAGGGTGGGATAATAGACGTGCTTCACGGCGGGATGTCCGGAGAGCCAGTTTGCCATCATCTCCGCACTTTTTTGCTGTGCCTCCATTCTTGCCGAAAGGGTTTTGATACCCCGGAGGAGAAGCCATGAATCCTGAGGCCCGAGAACCGATCCGAAATAAGTCTGAATCTCTCCCAGTCGGGTGCCCCATTTTTTATCACCGGTGACCGCGAGACCTGCTATCACATCGCTGTGTCCTCCCACGAATTTCGTTGCACTGTGGAGCACGATATCGAACCCCAATTCGATCGGTCTTTGAAAATAGGGACTCATGAAGGTATTGTCTATGATGGTAAGAAGCCCCCTCCTGCGGGCTATCTCCACGACCGCAGGGAGGTTCGTGATCTTAAGAGTAGGATTGGAGGGGGTTTCCGCAAAGATCGCCTTGGAATTCGATGTCAGTGCCTTCTCGATACGGTCGGGAAATGTCATATCGACGAAGGTGTGGTCGAGTCCCCAGCGCGTGAAAAGGGTGGTGAGTATTTTATAAGTCCCGCCATAGACGTCCTCCGCCACCACCACGTGATCCCCCGGCTTCAGAAGAAGAAAGGTCGAGGATATGGCGGCCATGCCGGACGAGAAGGCATATCCCCTGGACCCGCTCTCCAGGAGCGCGATCGTATGTTCGAGCGCTTCCCGGGTCGGATTCGAGCCCCGGGCGTATACATAGTTGCCGAATTTTTCCGGATCGTCCTGTGCGAATGTAGAAGACTGATAAATGGGGATGCTCGATGCCCCCGTGTGAGGGTCCCTGTCTCTTCCTGTATGTAAAATCCTGGTTCGGTACTTCATTCACGCTCCTTAAATTGCCTTAAGAACAGTCCGATACATGGAAGGACTGTTCTTTATCGTGCCCGCTTTTATTGTGGGCTTATCCGGCAGACACTATTAATATACCCTTAAGGGATGTCCCATTTCCAGAGTTCCTTGACTCCCGCGCACGATGGTGGACTCGTTTCGTCCGTCCCCTGTGTCAATGGCGACCTTTATTTCTCTGCTTTTTTGCGCTATAAATTAATGCACACGACTGCATGGGAGGCTTGCGCAATGAAGAAAGAACCCTTTACGAGAGACTTGTATATTGTTTCCGATTCTGTCGGGGTGCTGATCAAGGCAGTGGAGGACGGCGCATCAATCATACAGCTCCGCGACAAGAAGAGTGATGAGGATGAGATAATCCGGAAGGCCCATGAAATTCTGGCGTATAAGAAGGTCAAGCCCTTTCTTTTCATTCTTAATGATAATCCTGAGCTGGCGAAGAAAACCGGGGCGGACGGGGTCCACATAGGACAGGACATGTCAACCAGGGAGGCTCGGACGATCGCGGGCCCGGAGATGATCGTGGGGAAGACCACCCATTCTCTGGAACAGGCGATGCTGGCCGTGCGGGAAGGGGCGGACTACGTGTCCGTAGGGCCCGTTTTTGCCACACCAACCAAGCCGGGACGGCCGGCAGTGGGGCTTCCGTACGTGAGAGAGGCGGCCGCGCACCTTGACATACCTTTTGTCGCAATCGGAGGTATAGACCTTACCAATATTGACGAGGTGCTGGAAGCAGGGGCAAAGACCGTCGGGGTGGTACGGGCCTATGGCGAAGCCGGGGAGCTACTCAAACGGATCAGAGGCGGGGAGAAGTGAAAATAGAGGTTAACGGCAGGGAAAGGGACGTACCGGAAGGGGCGAGCCTCCACGATTTTATCCTTGGAACAGGGGTAAAGCCTGAGGGGGTTATCGCCGAGTTGAACCGGAGAGTAATGGGGCGGGATTTATGGAAAGAGACGCTTCTCTCTTCCGGTGATTCCCTTGAACTCGTATCCCTGGTGGGAGGCGGATAGCGATGGAAGACGTGCTGAAAATTGGCGGGAAATATCTCAAGAGCAGGTTTATTCTCGGAACGGGAAAATTTGCGAGCAAAGAAATAATGCGGGAGACTATAGAACGATCGGGGACGCAGGTGGTGACGGTGGCACTCAGGCGTATCGACCTCGAACAGTCGGAAGAGAATATCATCTCCTTTGTGCCGGAGGATGTAACGCTCCTCGTGAATACCTCGGGTGCGCGAAATGCCGAGGAAGCAATACGGATCGCCCGTATTGCACGTGAGGCCGGGTACGGAGATTGGGTGAAGATCGAAGTTATCAACGACAGCCGTTATCTTCTGCCTGACAATTCGGAGACGATAAAGGCAACGGAGGTCCTCGCTTCGGAGGGATTTGTGGTGCTTCCTTACATGCATCCCGATCTCTATGCGGCCAGAGCGCTGGTGAAGGCGGGAGCAGCGGCGGTTATGCCTTTGGGCTCCCTTATCGGCTCGAATCAGGGGGTGAAGATGCGTACCCTGATAGAAGTGCTCATCGATGAAATCACTGAAGTGCCCATCATCGTCGATGCAGGCATAGGACGTCCGTCTCATGCGGCGGAAGCCATGGAAATGGGCGCCCATGGAGTGCTCGTCAATACTGCGGTTGCCGTGGCAGGGGACCCTGTTGCCATGGCCGTTGCCTTTGCAAAAGGGATAGAAGCGGGAAGAATGGCTTATCTCGCGGGACCGGGACGGGAGTGCGCCCATGCGAGCCCTTCCTCTCCCTTGACGGGGTTTCTTTATGACACATAACAGATTTGCCCATTTTGACCCGCTCCGCTTGAAGATAAATGATTTGAAGCTCATCTTCGGGAATGAAGACAGGGGTCTTCTCGAGGAACTTGCCGGGGCCGCCCGGGCAGTCACGCGTCAGTATTTCGGCCGGGTGATAAGCCTCTATGCGCCCCTTTATATCTCCAACTATTGCCGGAACCGGTGTGTCTACTGTGGATTTCAGGCGGCCCGCACCCGCGTGGTCAGGAGTAAGCTCACCCTTTCCGAGATAGAGAGGGAGTGCGAGGCCCTGGCCTCCACGGGAATACGCAGCTGTCTCATGCTTACCGGCGAATCCCGTTTTCATTCCCCACCGTCATACATCAAGGAGGCGGTCGTCATTGCGGGGAGATATTTCCCGAACGTGTCACTTGAAGTATATGCCCTCGAAACCGAAGAATATGCCTCCCTTTTTCACGCGGGCGCCGACGGAGTGACCATGTTCCAGGAAACCTATGACCGGGAGAGGTACGACGAGCTTCATCTCGCGGGTCCGAAAAAGGATTACGATTACCGCTATCTCGCTCCCGGAAGAATGGCGGAGGCCGGGTTCAGACATTTAGGTATGGGCCCCCTCCTTGGCCTCACGGAGTGGCACGAGGAAGTACCGAGGTTTTTCGCCCATGTACACTCTCTGGAAAAGGATTACCCGGGCGTGGAATATACCCTCTCTTTCCCCCGTATACGACCCGTGCCTGCGGATAAAGGCCGATATTTCGAAGTGAACGACCGAGATATGGTTAAAATAGTGTCCGTGGGGAGGCTTCTTTTTCCGAGGGCAGGCATAAACCTTTCCACGAGGGAAAGCCCCTCTTTCAGAGATCGCATCATCGAATTCGGCGTTACCAAGATGTCCGCGGGCTCTCTTACCAGTGTCGGGGGATATGCCGACAGGGAAAAAGCGCAGGGGGACGGGCAGTTCGAGGTCCACGACCCCCGGAGCCTCGTGGAAATCAAAGAGATGCTCATCAAGAAAGGCTATGACCCGGTAGTAACCGACTGGCGGAACATCGCACAGGCTTAAAAGTTCCGGACCTGCCCGTATACCGCGGATAAGCCGATGCGGGGAGGGTAAAAGAAGGAGGACGAGGTGGCCAAATATCTCTTGTACGTATTGCGGTGGACCGTGCTGGCGGTGCCGGGCGCACTTTTTTTCAACAAAGTGAGGGAGATTTTCGGGATCGAGGATGTGTACCTGGCGATGGTGGTGAGCCAGGCACTCATGGGGGCCATGGTCTACTTCATCGACCGGCTCATATTCTCGTCCGGGGTGCTGCCCGTGCCGTGGGAGGTAAAGCCCCGTGCCGTCTGTACCGAGTGCGGACGCGTCGGAAAATGCTACAGGATTGCAGGCTCCAAATGCTGTGAGGCCGAGGGCGTCAAGGATGGAACTTGTTTCCGTTGTGAGGAATGCGCGATAAAGAGAATGAAGACGGATATGTAACTCATTCGGGCAAGACCCTGCTGCTCGGCGGGTTTGCATCCACGGTCCCGTCAGCGAGTCCTTCCAAGCTTTCCAAATCCTTAATTTACGGCCCCCTATGGCTACCGGAAAGCCTGTCGGTTCTTACCTCATCCTAGGATTCGAATACCATCTTCTGGACCTGAAGCCCCTTTATCTGCCTGAGCGCCGATTCTACCTGCGCATAAGAAGCCTCGGCGCCGTATAATTCCAGTAGAATAAGTCCGGCGGGAGAGCAAAGGTTTTCATTCACTTCATGAAGACCGATCCTCGATTTGATATTGCAGCCATACTCGGTAAGGACTCTTTGGACCTCGGGAACATTTTCCACCCTGTTGGTGACCAGCAGACCAAGCACACATCTTTGCGCCATAGGACTCCTCCTCATTGAATAATTCGTCACCCCGAGGGCGACTTTGCATTAGAACTTTCGTCTTATTCTATCACAGGATGCCTCCATTTTATGAAATTTGTTCCGATGGAATAAATTATTTCAGGCTCCGCCCGCTCGACACTCTGGATTCAAATTAAACCATAGTACTGTGATAGTGTTAGTTGACACTAATATGAAGAATTGGTATATACATAGGCGGTGTGCGCGCAAATGGACGGGAGGTTCGGGAAGATCTTCCTCATAAATTGCGGCGCGAAGGAACGATTTCTTTTGGTGGTTCGGCCGTTTACATCGCTTTAAGTCACATACGATGAGCAAATTCATACGGAAAAGACCTGGTATCTACCGACAGCGTCAATTCCGGCATAATAGGATGAGAGACATGGAAAAACCGGTAGTTCCCCCGGAACAGGAAATCACGGTCGAGGATGCAAGGGAGTTGCTTGCCCGCGATAGCAGGACAATACCGATCGATATACGGGGCAGCAGGGAAATTTACCTCGGCTACATCAGGGGGGCTCGCTTTATTGCCCCCGGTCTCATCGAAGGGGAATGGAATAAACTTTCTCCGGACCCCTCAACGCCGATCATAGTCTATTGCGCGGTAGGCGACCGATCGATCTCCGTCGCCGCAAAACTGAGAGAAATGGGTTTTGCCAATGCCCGCTCTCTGGCGGGAGGTTACGATGCGTGGTTGAGCAGGGGGGGTGAGATCATATCGGATGGCAGGCTTACGGTCCACCAGTTGAACCGCTATAGCAGGAATATGCTCCTCAAAGAGATCGGTGAAGAGGGGCAGCTTAAACTTTTGAATGCCAAAGTCCTTGTAGTGGGCGCGGGGGGTCTTGCATCTTCCGCTCTGCCCTACCTTGCCGCAGCGGGCGTAGGCACATTGGGCATCGTCGATTTCGACCGGGTAGACCTCTCGAACCTCAACCGCCAGGTAATCCATGGAACGGGCGACATAGGGAGGCTCAAGGTCGACTCGGCCGTGGATTTCATAGAAGAGATTAACCCGGATGTAAAGGTGATCCCCTACAGGGGCCGCCTGACCCGGGAGAATGCCTCTGAAATTATTGAAGCCTTCGACATCGTCATGGATGCTACCGACAACCTCGATACGAAGTTCCTCCTCAATGACGCATGTTATTTTGCTGGAAAACCCTATGTATTCGGCGGGGCGGTAGGCTTCGACGGCCAGGCAGGCGTATTCTGGCCGAAGAAAGGAGGCCCCTGCCTGAGGTGCCTTTTTCCCACCCCACCTCCGCGCCACCTCACACCTACCTGAAGTGAGGCAGGCGTCCTGGGCGTTGTCCCGGGACAGGTTGGCCTGGTTCAGGCTACCGAGGTTTTAAAGCTGATTCTCGGGATCGGCACACCCATGATAGGTAAATTTTTTGTCATGAATGCCCTGAGGCTCTCCGTCAGCCTTATGGAGACGGGAATAAATGCCCAGTGCCCCCTGTGCGGTGAGACCCCTGTCATCAAAGGACTCATGA
Organism: Syntrophorhabdaceae bacterium; assembly: GCA_036504895.1. NCBI lineage: Bacteria > Pseudomonadati > Thermodesulfobacteriota > Syntrophorhabdia > Syntrophorhabdales > Syntrophorhabdaceae > Syntrophorhabdaceae bacterium. Next base: position 108,223 of record DASXUJ010000062.1, on the reverse strand, counting down.
AGGGCGACGTTCCCGAGGCCCTTTTATAACTGAGAAAACGCGCTTCTACGAGCTGCGAATAAATGATTTTGGAGGAATAGGAATGGCAGAAATCAGGGATAGTTTTTTTGGCGCCAATGCGGCGGATGAGGGAGACGACCTCAAAATGGCATCCGCCGTGGTGTTTGGTGAAAGCTCGAATGGCGCGGTTATCGATGCGAAGGAGCTGACCATACGATTACGGGTATTCGATGGTGAGACGAAAGAGAAAAAGATCGTCAATATTGAAGAAGCGCAGGCGTGGGACTGGAAGGACCCGAATATCTGGCGGGTAGTCAATGGGTGGCAGATCCACAGCTATGAGGCGTTGGTTTCGCTTCTCCACAGGAACCAGGAGAAGGGCGTCGAGGAGATAGAAATGCTGGAGGCGCCTCGATTCAGTATGCTCTCCGGGGGATGATCAATAGCGGCTCCAAAGGAAGGAAATCGGAATAAGGACACATTCAGGGGGTCGTCAAGACCCCTTTTTCATTCCTCGTGGTACCCGATTCCGTTGATTTTGTTATAATTAATCTTGACAGACTTTCTCACTTAAAGTATACTTGATCTAGGTACATAGTAGACTTTAAAAAAGATAAAGAAAATATATATTACATATAGTACCACAAAAAGGAGGAGTGATATGGGAAGGATTTTCGACGATAATTCTTATTCCATAGGCAACTCGCCTCTCATCCGCCTCAACAAGATAGTTGACGGCGCGAAGGCGACGGTTCTCGGCAAGGTGGAAGGCAGGAACCCGGCATATTCCGTGAAGTGCAGGATCGGGGCGGCCATGGTGTGGGACGCGGAGAAGAGAGGGGTACTTAAACCCGGTATGACGATCATCGAACCTACATCGGGCAATACGGGAATTGCTCTCGCGTATGTGGCGGCAGCCCGCGGATACGGGATCGTCCTTACCATGCCGGAAACGATGAGCATCGAGCGCAGGAAGATTCTCAAGGCCTTCGGGGCGAACCTGATCCTCACCGATGCGGCAAAAGGCATGAAAGGGGCAATAGAAAAGGCGACGGAAGTGGCGGCGAGCGATCCGTCCCGCTATTTTATGCCTCAGCAATTCGAGAACCCTGCAAATCCCGCCATCCATGAGACGACTACCGCGGTGGAAATATGGAACGACACCGACGGCGCCATGGATATCCTTGTATCGGGCGTGGGCACGGGCGGCACCATTACGGGGGTAAGCCGCTATTTCAAAAAAACCAAAGGGAAGAAGATCATATCCGTGGCTGTTGAGCCTACCCACTCGCCGGTCCTCACCCAAACGAAGAATGGAGAGCCCTTGAAGCCGGGTCCCCACAAGATCCAGGGTATCGGCGCAGGCTTCGTGCCTAAGGTACTCGACCTCGAGCTCGTGGACAGGATCGAACAGGTGACGAACGATGAGGCGATGGAGATGTCGCGCCGCCTTGCGCGCGAGGAAGGCATTCTCTCCGGTATTTCCTGTGGCGCAGCCGCCGCAGTTGCGGTCCGGATCGCCAGGGAACCAGGCAGTGCGGGGAAAACAATAGTCGTCATCCTGCCGGATGCGGGGGAGCGCTATCTTTCCACCCCACTCTTTGAGGGCATGTTTTCCGGCGTTGAGAGTGCAACCGCATCAAGCGGTCTGATATAACGGTTTGAGGTGTGGGGATTATGAAGATTTCAACGAAAGGCAGATACGGCCTCAGGGCGCTTATCGATCTCGCGATACACGGCAAGAGCGGGCTGCCCGTCTTCCTGTCGGAGATTGCAAAAAGACAGGAGATCTCGGATAAGTACCTTGAGCAGATCGCGACCCAGCTTCAGCGGGGAGGCTTGGTGCGAACCATACGGGGAAGAAAAGGCGGCTACCTTCTCAACAAGCCTGAGGGTCAGATCAGGCTCTCGGAAATTATCACGGTTTTGGAAGGACCTTTTAGCCTGGTAGACTGCGTGAAAGATCCCGGGACGTGCGCGAAGTCGGGGGCCTGCTCCACGAGAGACATCTGGGGAGAGTTGAGCAGTAAAATCGAAGAGGTGCTCGCAAGCTATACGCTCGAGGATATCGTTGCCATGGAAAACGCCAAGGGCGGGGCTGAATGCGGCATGTATTACATATAAGGGGAGGCCTAAATGGCTAATTGGAGACCCGATACGATCGCCTTGCACGTGGGCCAGGAGCAGCCCGATCCCGCGACGGGGGCAAGGGCTGTGCCCATATACCAGACATCGTCATATGTATTCGACAGCAGCGAACATGCAGCGAACCTTTTTGCCCTGAAGGAGTTCGGAAATATCTATACCCGTATCATGAACCCCACGACCGATGTCTTCGAGCGGCGGATGGCCGCCCTGGAAGGCGGGACAGGCGCCCTTGCCGTTGCTTCGGGCCAGGCGGCGGAAACCTTGGCGCTGCTCAATATCACGAGGGTCGGCGACGAGATCGTAGCAGGAAACAACCTCTACGGCGGGACGTACCAGCTCCTCCATTATACCTTCGAGAAATTGGGCCGCCATGTGGTATTCGTCGATTCCGCCGACCCGGAGGAATTCAGAAAGGCGATTACCCCCAGGACGAGGGCCCTCTATGCGGAAACCGTGGGGAACCCCAAGCTCGACGTGCCCGATTTCGTGAGACTCGCTCAAATAGCCCATGAGGCAGGGATTCCTCTGGTGGTAGACAACACGGTAGGAGTGGGCCTCGTAAAGCCGATAGATTACGGTGCAGACGTAGTGGTCATATCAGCCACCAAGTTCGTAGGCGGACACGGCACCTCCATAGGGGGAGTCATTGTGGATTCGGGCAACTTCGACTGGGGGAGCGGCAAATTCCCCGATTATACCGAACCCGATCCCAGCTACCACGGACTCGTCTTCCGGGAGGCTTTCGGCAATGTGCCGGGTATGGGCAACGTGGCATTTATCTTAAGGGCGCGTGTCATATGGCTCCGGGACATTGGTCCGGCCTTGAGCCCGTTTAATGCCTTTCTTTTCCTCCAGGGATTGGAAACCCTTCCGTTACGCATACGCAGGCACTCGGAAAATGCCCTCGAAGTGGCGCGTTTCCTTAAGGACCATCCACGGGTCAACTGGGTGAATTATCCCGGGCTGCCGGAACACAGAAGTCATGAGCTCGCAAAGAAGTATCTGAAAGGCGGGTTCGGCGCCATCATCGGTTTCGGTATAAAGGGAGGGTTGGAGGCAGGCAAGAAATTCATAAACGGGGTAAAACTTCTTTCCCACCTCGCAAATATCGGCGATGCCAAGAGTCTCGTGATCCACCCTGCCTCGACCACTCACCAGCAGTTGACGCGGGAAGAGCAGGAGGCCACCGGGGTGACGGAGGATTTTATAAGGCTTTCCATCGGTCTGGAGGATGTGGCGGATATCAAGGAAGATATCGATCAGGCCCTCGCGCAGGCTGAGGGGTGATTCGTGACGACCCGTGACGGGAGCATAGGGCTTGTGGAGCCGGAGCACTTTACCTTTGCCGAGCTTAAGCTCGAGAGTGGAGAGGTGCTCGGTCCCGTCACCCTCGAGTATGAGACCTATGGGGCGCTCAATGAGGACAGATCGAATGCGGTCCTCATTACCCACGCGCTGACCGGCGATGCCCACGCCGCGGGATTTCACAAAGGCGACAAAAACCCCGGCTGGTGGGACAATATGATCGGTCCCGGGAAGGCCTTTGACACAAACCGGTATTTTGTGGTCTGTTCCAACGTGATCGGAGGTTGCCGGGGCTCGACAGGCCCGTCATCGCCGAATCCCAAGACAGGAAGGCCCTATGGGCTTGAATTCCCCATTGTCACCATTGGGGATATGGTAAACGCCCAGGTCCGTCTGACGGAGCACCTCGGGATAAAGAGGCTCCTGTCCGTGGCGGGCGGCTCCATGGGAGGCATGCAGGTCCTCCAATGGGCCGTCGCCCACCCCGATAAAATACGATCCGCCATACCCATCGCCACTACCGCGGTCCATTCGCCTCAGCAGATTGCATTCAACGAAGTGGGCAGGCAGGCGATCATGGCGGACCCCCATTGGAACGGAGGGGAATATTACGGCCGCCGGCTTCCGGTAAAGGGCTTGAGTGTGGCCAGAATGGTGGGGCACATCACCTACATGAGTGATGAGTCGATGAACGAAAAATTCGGGAGGAGGTTCAGGGAAGAAAAGCAGCCCCTCAAGTTCGGGGCAGATTTCGAGGTGGAAGGGTACCTTCATTACAGGGGAGATAACTTCATCAAACGCTTTGACCCGAATTCCTATCTTTATGTCACGAAAGCCATAGATTATTTCGACCTTTCGAACGGCCAGGGCCTCCACAACTTGCTGAAAGGCATAAACGCCCGATTTCTCATCATCGCCTTCAAATCCGACTGGCTTTATCCTTCCTATCAGTCCCAGGAGATCGCACGGGCATGCAAGAAGGCCGGGGTAGAGGCGATCTATTGCGAGCTCAATTCCACCTACGGCCATGACGCGTTCCTCGTCGAGGTATCGGAGCAGAGCCATCTCATCACCCATTTTCTCGCCAGGGCAGGGCAGCAGGTATGAGCCCCGACCATGAGGCGATCCTTCAGATTGTGGAGGAAGGATCTTCAGTCCTCGATCTCGGGTGTGGAAACGGCGACCTCCTCTTCCTGCTTGTAAAAGGAAAAAAGATAAAAGCCCAGGGAATAGAAATTGACGATAAGGCGATATTTGCCTGCGTGGCCCGCGGTCTCAGCGTATTTCAGGATGATATCGATACCGGGCTCCCCGAATATTCGGATAAATCATTCGATTATGTGATTCTCAATCAATCCATCCAGCAGGTCAGGAAACCGGCCACCGTGCTCGAAGAGGCGCTTCGGGTGGGGAGGAAAGTGATTGTGGGGATCCCCAACTTTGCGTATATTAAATCGAGAATGCAGATCTTTTTCGATGGCAGAGTGCCCGTCACCCCGTCCCTTCCCTATGAATGGTACGATACACCCAATCTGCACTTCCTGAGCCTCACCGACTTCACCGATTTTTGCAGGAAGAGGGCCATCAGAATCGAAAGGGCAATTTATCTGGGGAAGAAGGGGAGGGTAAGCCTTTTTCCCAATCTCTTTGCCCAGACCGGGATTTTCGTGCTTTCGGAATAGAAGGGAATCAGCAGCGGTCTTATGGAATAGGAGAAATAACTTAAGTTTATCCCTGTTATGGCGATAACCCCATTATGAGGGTGAGCCAATCTTCCATAACATTTTCTTCGGACCATCGCCTCTCCAAGGTTTACGAAAAGACGGAGGACCTTCATTTCTGGGATAACCGGAGCGCGCTCGCGGAGAACGGGGATGAAGCAATACTTTCACCCACAGGCCTGGAGCTTTCGAGATCCTCTTCAAAGAAGAAGGTCAGCGATGCAGACCCTTATATCGAGCCGAGATATTACGTTCTTGCCCGGCTCATCGCAAATCTTACGGGAAAGGATATCAAGATCCTGGTTCCCGGTAAAGACGGAAAAGGTCGCGGCCCGTCAGGGGCTGAAGCCCAGACGGATCAGGCAAATGCAAGGGAAGGGTGGGGTCTCGCCTATTCCTCGATAGAGACATATACCGAAGAGGAACAGACGGCCTTCAGCGCAAAAGGCACGATCACGGCGGATGGAAAAGAGTATGCCTTCTCCGTTTCTCTCCTTATGGAACGGTCCTATAGTATCTCGGAGAGCATTGACCTGCGCGCGGGGGACGCACTCAAAGACCCCCTGGTGGTCAACCTCGGCCTGGGTCCGGTGGATCTGTCGGGTAAGAGAATCAAATTCGATATCGATATGGATGGTAGCGATGAAGAGATGCCGGTACCCGGCGGCGCGAGCGGTTTTCTGGTAATCGATAAGAACGGAAACGGCATCGTGGATGACGGATCGGAGCTGTTCGGCCCTTCGAGCGGTGACGGATATGGAGAGCTTGCAGCGTATGATGAGGATAAAAACGGCTGGATCGACGAAGGAGATTCAGCGTTCGCCAGGCTCAGTGTCTGGAGGAGCGACGGTGAAAGCGAATCCCTGCAGAGGCTCTCTGAGCTGAATATCGGCGCCCTTTATACGGGAAGCGCTTCTACTCCTTTTGAAATAAAAGACGATGGAAACGAAACCGAGGCAAAGATTCAGAAGACCGGTATCTATCTCAGGGAAGATGGTACGGTCGGTACCACACAGAAGATAGACCTGGCACTCTGACGCCCGCCCTTTTTCTTTTGCAATCCCTTCTCTGTCCGACCGGACAGAGTCTGTGTAAATCGTTCTTATCTTGAATCCACTCCCGTGAAATGATACGGCCCCCGGTGCTTTGACTATGTTCGGGGGGTTTGATATACTCGTAACTGCCGATGCAAATCAGGGGTTTTTCGTGACGACCTTTATGCCATATTTGGGTTTCAAAGCAGCCGGGACCTGATCGGAGGGGTATTGACGACCCATCGCAGCGCGCGAGCTTTCGTCGTTTGCAGAAATAACAGACGCCGAAGAGGGGACCTAAGAATTGTCTTGACTGAGCGTTCCCTTTAGGTTCATATAGGTGCACAGATAATGGAAACCCAAAACCTGCCCCCTTCACTCATCATATTTGTCTTTTTTTCACTCGTTCTTTCCATATGGGCCATCGTCGATATCTTCAGAAGCGCCTTCACGAAGTTAAGCAAGATACTATGGCTGATCGTGGTTGTTTTTGCGCCCTTCGGGGTATTCATTTATCTGTTCCTGGGCAGGAGGTTAAAGCCCCTTCCTCAGAATCCCGCCCCTGATGACGTACCACCGGATACTCCTCGCAGGAAAGGCGTCCTTCCTTCACCGGCAAGACAGCCGGTCCGTTGGCCAGCGCCCCTGACACTCATGGCACTGGGGGTATTTTGCGTGCTTTTATATCTTAAAATGGTTACTTATCTGGGTCAGGAAAAAACCGCACTCTTCCTTATCGGCGCCATGGTCGTGATAGCCGCCATCCTTGTCTTTTTTTATATAAATCAGGCGAGAAAGAAATGATAGGGACCCATATCAGGGTGAAAAGGGTTTACAAACCATCATCTCCCAGCCTAAAATAATTGCAGTCCTGCACTTTGAAGTCCTAAGTCCTCTCATGCGCGGGGGCGGGGCAAGGACCGAAAAAAGGGGAGTCTGAAGTTTTCTCAAGGAGGGTAAGATGTTTCAGCCCACGAAGATAGTCGCTATCGGGCTCAACTATCACGATCATGCAAAAGAGCTCAATATGATGGTCCCCGATTATCCGCTTATCTTTCTTAAGCCCTCGACCTCTGTAATAGGGACCGGAGAAGCGATCGTCTTTCCCCCTCAGTCGGAGGAGCTGCATTATGAAGGGGAATTGGCCATAGTGATAAAAGACAGGACCAGAAAGGTGACCCGTGAAGAGGCGGGCGCGCATATCGCAGGATATACCTGCGCGAATGACGTCACAGCCAGGGACATGCAGAGAAAAGACGGACAGTGGACGAGGGCCAAATCCTTCGATACCTTCTGCCCCCTGGGGCCCCGCATCGTTCGGGACATCGACCCCGGCAATTGCGAGATTTTGACCAGAGTCAACGGAGCGATCAGGCAGCACTCTCACACCAAAAACATGATCTTCAACGTCTTTGAGATCGTGAGCTTCGTGTCGGATATCATGACTCTCCTGCCGGGGGATGTGATCATCACTGGCACGCCGCCGGGGGTTGGGCCAATGGCGAGGGGGGACGAGGTGGAGGTGGAGATCGAAGGTATCGGAGTTCTGAGGAACAGAATAATATAGGATTTTTCCGGATGGGAGGAAGGTAATGGAAAATATCACGTTCGATCTATTTCAGACCATGGATTTGCGGGTTGCCGAGATCAGATCATGCGAAGAGGTGGAGGGGGCTGACAAGCTCTACAAGCTGACTGTCGATATAGGCGAAGAAAGGACCATCGTGGCAGGCATCAAGCCTTTCTATGGAAAAGAAGAGCTGGTCGGCAAGAAGATCGTAGTGGTGACAAATCTCGAACCGAGAAAGCTGCGGGGCATACTCTCTCATGGAATGCTTCTCGCAGCCTCGACCGAAGATAAATCTTCCGTCGTACTCCTTACCCTGGACAAGGATATCGTCAACGGCAGCAAAATCTCGTGAAGGGCAGGCGGAATACCGGGCGCCTGCGCGGCGGGCACAATGACGATCTAAGGGGCCGATGGTAGGGAGTCTTCTGCTTTTCATCACCGGACTTGCCCTCTTTCTCTTCGGTATGCTGAAGCTGAGCTCGGGAATGGAGGGCGCCTTCAGCGGCAGGATCCGCAATTTTATAAAGTTTTCGGTAAAGAACCGGTTTTTCGGCTTGGTCACCGGCATTGCCGCCACCACGGTTTTTCAGAGTAGTTCTGCCACCACTCTTCTCACCGTGAGCATCGTGAGCGCGGGCCTCATCACTTTTTACCATTCCCTCGGCATAATATTAGGCGCGGATATAGGAACCACTCTCACGGCCCAGCTAGTGGTATGGAATGTGACCGACCTGTCTCCATGGATTATTCTGACGGGTGTCCTCATCTTCTGCATCGGTGTGGAGAGATGGAAATCTGCGGGCGAGATGGTCGTCTATTTCGGTCTCATCTTCTTCGGCCTCGGCCTGATAGGCGATGCCGCTGCTCCGTTGAAAGAGAGCGAGACCTTTATACGCTTCTTCAGGGGAACCGAAAATCCCCTCCTCGGTTTGGCGATAGGCATTATTTTTACGGCAGTGGTGCATGCGTCCGCCATCCCCGTAAGCATTCTTATAATCCTCGGACAACAGGGGCTCATATCGATTGAAGGTGCTCTTCCGGTCGTATTCGGGGCGAATATTGGGACCACGGCTACAGCCATCATGGGCAGCCTCTTCATGAATAAGGCCGGCAAGAGGAGCGCCCTGGCCCATCTCCTTTTCAAGGTATCGGGGGTAGGGGTATCCCTTCTTTTATTCCCCCTCTTTGTCGTATTGCTCAAGGCCCTTTCTTCCGAGGTAGCCCAACAGATTGCCCTGAGTCATGTAATCCTCAGCCTCCTCATAGTTATTCTTTTCATAGGTCTCCTCAAACCCTTTGCATGGGTTGTGGAGGCAATCGTCCCGGGCAAAGAAGAGACTCTGCCGCTTTGGCCGGAATACCTCGACCAAAAATGCCTCACAATCCCGCAGGAGGCCCTGGATTGTGTGAACAAGGAGCTCTCCAGGGAGATATTCCTTGCGGGAAGGATGTTCTCGGAAAGTCTCACGCTCATCCCCTCGTGGAGTGAAACCCGGAAAAGAGACATCATGTATGTGGAGCTCGTGGTGGATAACCTTCAGACGGAGATTACACAATTCCTGTGGAATACTTCTTGCGGAGACCTGTCTCCCGGATTATCAAGGAAATTATTCGCTTTTTCCGTGATTGTGGATGACATAGAAAGGATCGGTGACCGCTCCACAAATATTATGGAGGCGGGGGAATCGAAGTACAAGAGAAAAGCCGTCTTTACCGATCAGGCCTACTCTGAAATAGACGAGATAGGAGGATTGGTCCTCAGAAATATAGAAGATACGTCATCTCTCATCGTGAAAAGGGACGAGGAGCTCATAAGGGTCGTGATGGTAAGGCACGAGGAGATAAGGGATAAAGTCAGGGAAGCCACGGATGAGCATCTGAAGAGGTTCTACACCAAACTCTGTAAGGCCGAGGCGGGTCCGCTGTTTGTCGACATTCTCATGAACCTGGAGCTCATATCGGAACATTGCCGGACTATAGCGGACCGAATCTTCGGGCTTACAATCGATGGGTAAAGAGAGGCCTCGGTCCAACCTCCCGGCCTTCGATCGCTTTGGTTTCTGTGGTAAAATAACAGAAAAGGTGAACTGCAAATGAGACGATTCATTGTGTATGTTTTGGTTTTAGTTTTTACCGCAACAGGACTCTCTTATGCCGGGCAGGATACGCTCACCCAGATCTCGACTATAGATGCCCTGATGACAGGTATTTATGACGGGGAGACCACCCTTGGGGCCCTAAAAGGGAAAGGCGACTTCGGAGTGGGTACCTACAATTCCCTTGACGGTGAAATGGTGCTGGTAGACGGAGAATTTTACCGGATTAACGGACGGGGGGCGGTCGAGAGGCCGGGCATGGAGACGAAGACGCCCTTTGCCGCGGTGACATATTTCGAGGCGGATCGCACCGTTATTCTCGACAAGGATATGGATTTTGCGGGGGTCGCAAATGTAGCCGATCGAATGCTTCCTACCCTTAATATGTTTTATGCGATCAAGATATCGGGCGTTTTTCGCATCGTGAAGACCCGGAGCGTTCCCGCCCAGGAAAAGCCGTATAAGCCGTTGAAAGAGGTGGTAAAGACGCAGCCTCTTTTCACCTTAAAGAATGTAAAAGGCACGATCGTAGGTTTTCGTTGTCCTCCTTATGTGAAAGGAGTAAACGTTCCCGGCTATCACCTTCACTTCATCACGGCGGACCGGTCCGCCGGGGGGCATGTGCTCGACTTTGCAGTGGAGAAAGCCACGCTGGAGATAGATGATACCACGGAATTCACCCTCATTATTCCCTCGGATCGGGATTTTTATCAAGCCGATTTAACGCCGGACAGAGAAAAGGATCTCAAGGCGGTGGAAAAGTAAAGGACGGAGGCCGCTCTCGTCCCTTAGGGCCTTCGATCGAGAACTCCCCAAATTTCGAATGATTTTCAAAAGTGAAGGGCTATCGGGCAAAAGCCCGGCGGCCCGCCTCATGATACTCCCGGCCTGATTGTTGAGACTGTGACCCCTCGATAGGACGGTGTCGATCCGGGAATTAATCTCCTCGAGAGAGGCAAAGGCCAATCTCCGTCTTCGGTCGCACCTGGCGGCAACGCCTTAACACGGCAACGCGTTAATATTGACTTTTGACCGGTAATAGGTCATATTTTCACGTTATGAAAAAAGAAGTCGAGCGCCTTAAAAAGATAAGGAACATCGGAATTGCCGCCCATATAGACGCGGGCAAGACAACCGTGACGGAGCGTATCCTTTTCTACACCGGCAAAACCCATAAGATCGGAGAAGTTCATGAAGGCACTGCTACCATGGATTACCTTCCCCAGGAGCAGGAGAGGGGCATTACCATTACCTCCGCGGTTACTACTCTTGAATGGGCCGGTCATGAGATACAGCTTATAGATACTCCGGGACACGTGGATTTCACCATTGAGGTGGAAAGGTCGCTCCGGGTTCTTGATGGCATGGTAGCGGTCTTTTGCGGGGTGGGCTGTGTGGAGCCCCAGTCGGAGACGGTGTGGCACCAGGCGGACAGGTACCACGTGCCGAGACTCGCATTTATAAATAAGCTGGATCGCCTCGGCTCCGATTATTTTTCCGTGATCGATTCGATTGTAGAGAAGTTCGGGGCAAATCCTATCCCCATACAGATACCTCTCGGAAGAGAGGACGGATTCTACGGGGTCGCGGATCTCATTACCATGCAAGCCATAGTCTGGGATGAAGCGGACTCCGGCGCGACTTATAACTCCATATCGATCCCGAAGGAGTATGAGGAGGCGGTCCATGAACAGCGGGAGCGGCTTCTCGAGAAACTCTCCCTTTTGGACGACAGGCTTATGGAGATCTATCTCGAAGGGGGGACCGTAGAAGAGGCCCTTATCCACGAGGTCCTGAGAAAAGGGACCATAGGCTTGAAATGCGTACCCGTCCTCTGCGGAAGCGCGTTGAAGAATAAAGGCGTTCAGCCCCTCATGGATGCGGTCGTGAGATACCTTCCTTCTCCCCTAGATGTACCTTCCGTCGAAGGGATAAATCCTCAGACAGGAGAGATCGAGGAGCGTGAGGCGAGGGACGACGAGGATTTTACGGCGCTGGCCTTCAAAGTGGTCATGCAGGAGGGGAGAAAACTCGTTTACATCAGGGTCTACGGGGGAACGATAAAGGTCGGGGATGATATCCTCAATGTCAACATCAACAAGAAAGAAAAAATCTCCAGAATTTTTAAAATGCATGCCAACCACAGGGAACGGATCGAAAAGGCAGGAACCGGCGCGATCGTGGGGATTGTGGGACTCAAGGAGACCTCCACGGGCCATACCCTGGTAGGGGCAAAACCCCTGGTGCTCGAGCAGATAGAAGTATATCAACCCGTTATCTCCATTGCAGTGGAGCCCCGGAAGAACGCAGACCAGGAGAAACTCCTTCTCACCCTCCAGCGCATCGCGGAGGAAGACCCTACATTTGTAGTGAGAACGGATGAGGACGCCTATCAGACAGTGGTCTCCGGCATGGGGGAGCTTCACCTGGACGTGGTGGTGAGGCGGATAAAAGAAGAGTTCAATATCGAGCTTCACGTGGGCAGGCCGCAGGTGGTCTACAAAGAGACCATAGAAAGAGAAGCCCTGGTGGAGCATGCTTTTGAGAAAGTACTTACCGGCGTGGCCGGAACCGCGGGTTCATCCACTCCCAGGGGGTGGGTCTCTCTCCGGATCTCTCCCAATGCAAGGGGCCAGGGTAACGTGGTGCACGCCCACCTGAAAGAGGAGAGCCTCGCATATCCCTACATCAGCGCCCTCGAAGAGGGCATCACGGAGGCCTCCCATATAGGGATCCTCAAAGGCTTTCCCTTGACGGATATAAAGGTCGACGTGCTGGACGCCTCCACGAGCAGTCCGGAGTTCGCGCGCCTTACCCTCAAGATGGCGGCCTATGAGGGCTTCAGGAAGGCATGCGTCGAGGCTAAACCCGTGCTTCTCGTTCCCTTTATGTCTCTTACGGTCACTACACCGAATGAATTTCTCGGTGAGATCATCGGCGACCTGAATTCGAGGAAGTGCCAGATCACGGATGTCAATTCAAAGGACAAGATCACGGTCATACAGGCGAATGCGCCGCTCACGAGGATGTTCGGCTATTCGACGGACGTGCGCTCACTCTCTCAGGGGAGGGCCTCTTTCACCATGTTCTTCTCTCACTACGACAAAATAGAAAATGGACAGAATTAAGGAGCTGTTGACCTTTCTCCGGGAAACCGAGGGCTTTGTCTCGGGAGACTACATTGCACGCAAAATCGGCATCTCGAGGACTGCGGTCTGGAAATATGTGAACCACCTCGACGAGCTGGGCTACAATGTGACTAAGGCGAAAGGCAAAGGCTATATGCTGGTGCGGGGTCCCGACCGGCTTTACCCCTGGGAGATCGATCGTTTCCTCGACACACGGTACGTGGGCCACAAGTCGATTTATAAAGATAGAGTCGATTCGACCAACCTTCTGGCCTTCCAGCTCGCCCTCAATGGGGAGCCTGAAGGCGCCGTAGTGATCGCCGAATCGCAAGGCATGGGGAAAGGCCGGCTCGGACGGGTCTGGTTCTCTCCGGAGGGGAAGAACCTTTACCTGTCGGTTATCCTTCGGCCCCAGGTCCATCCCTCCCGTATTTATCCTATAACGTTTCTCTCGTCTCTTGCGGTCTATGACACCATAAAGGATTTAGGGACCGAACCCGCGCTCAAGTGGCCCAACGACGTGCTGATTCACGGAAAGAAGGTCTGTGGCACCCTTCTCGAGCTGTCGACGGAAGCGGAGATGGTGCGGTTCGTAATCGTAGGCATAGGGCTCAATATCAATATGGAAGTAGGGGGGATGTCTGAAGAGATCAGGCAGAAGGCCACCTCCCTCTCGATGGAGACAAGAAAGGTCTTTGAAAGAGCCGAAGTCTGTGGTAAGCTACTCTCCAACCTGGAACGATATTACGAGATTTTCAAAACTCAAGGCGAATCGGAGATCTGCAGGATCTGGCAGGATCGGGCGGCGATAAAAGGGAAGTACCTGGAGATAGTCCAGATGGGTGAAGTGAACCGGGGCATATGCGTGGGCATAGACCGGGACGGTGCGGTAGTCCTCGAAGAAGGGGGCCGGCTGAAAAAGATAATTGCGGGGGATGTGAATTATTAGCCTATGCTACTTGTAATCGATATCGGTAATACGAACATTGTTTTCGGAGTATACGACGAGGATAACCTCGTCAACCATTGGAGGCTCAGCACCTCGATTCAGAAGACGGTTGATGAGAACGCGATCCTTTTAAACAGCCTTCTCAATTTCGAAAATATAAAGCTCACGGACATCGACAGCGCCATTATCTCATGTGTGGTGCCGCCCATGCTCATACCTTTCGAGATAATCTGCCGGAAGTATGTGGGGATAAGGCCTCTCGTGGTCGAGCCCGGCATCAAGACCGGTATGCCCATTCTTTACGAGAACCCCCAGGAAGTGGGAGCCGACCGGATCGTCAATGCGGTGGCAGGGTATGAGAAGTATAAAAAACCTCTTATCATCGTAGATTTTGGGACGGCCACCACCTTCGATTACATTACCGCAAAAGGAGAATATGCGGGAGGCGCCATCGCTCCCGGAATCATGATATCTCTGGGAGCGCTTTTCGAAAGGGCCTCCAAGCTCCCGAGGGTCGAGCTCATCAAACCGAAAAGCCTCATAGGCAAGAATACGGTCCATGCCATGCAGGCGGGAATTATTTACGGATATGTGGGTCTTGTCGACGGAATAGTGAGCAAGATGAAGGAAGAGGTCGGGACCACTCCCTACGTGATCGCCACAGGCGGTTTATCCAGTTTTATTTTCAAAGAATCTCTGACCATAGACGAAGTCGATGAGATGCTTACCCTGAGGGGACTCAAGATGCTCTATCAGAAGAACAAGGACCACCATAAATTCAAATGATCCCCCCTGCTGGTTTTCGTAACTAATTAAATACCCTATTTTTCCCGGAAAGGCCCCTATCGGCTAAAGTTTATCCAAGAACTGCCGATAATGTACCAAGCCGGGATTTGCCTGAAGATCGTGCCCCGGCAGCGCCGACATAGGGGGGTACCGATGCCTGAGCTGCACGCTATGAAAAAGATTATCCATATCCTGATCACAAGCAAGTTCTATCTCAAACTGTCCCTGCGGGAGAGGTACAATCTCCTCAAACTGATCCGGCAGAGCTTCCCTTTCCCCGTGTGACGCAGGTTGTCCGTTATTTTCCCTGATCTGATCCGTGATTTTCATTTGGGGCGCGGGCTTTGGGCGCCTCCGGAATATTCTACCTGCAGAGGGCCTTCTTGAGCAGAAAAACCTCGGAATCCGGAGGGACTTCGAGCCAGCCGTATTGGGCATAAGATGTCTTGACCGGGCTCCCGAAGAGGGGCTTATAGGGCTCGATCGTGCGGAACATGGAGCCGGAGCATTCTATCTCCAGATGAAGCAGTTCCTCGCTTTGGGGCGAAGCGATTTTAAGCCATACGCTCACCCTATTATCCGACAAATACCTCACCGTCTCGCGATCGTAGTAGTAATCTGTATTCTGAAGGTTCTTGTCGAAGGTGAAATGAACCCAGCGCTTATCCTGGCCGCGGGCATTCATGGGCAGTACCGCCATACATAAAAGGGCTACAAAGGAGCACAAAAGGATAGCCTCTATGGATCGTCTCATGTTCTTCTCCTTATATTGGATCTTCCCGGAAGACTCCATTGTTTTTATCGCAATTCGGGCCCGATTCTTAATGGGAGGACAAGTCACCGCCCGCGCATTAGATATTATCCCAGGGGCAGATGATAGTAAACCAAAATCCTCGCGAGAGGCGCGGAGATAAATGCTTCTTGACATTCGTACGGGGGAGGTATTAAAAGGGTTGAGGGAATTAGTCCCGGGAGGTAATATGACGGTCCCTGTTACAATCACTATAGGAAAGACTTCCCTTCGCGGCGAGCTGTTCGATACTGCCTGCGCTAGGTCCATTGCGGAGATTCTTCCCATTGAAAAAGATATCAATAGATGGGGTGATGAATTCTACTTCGAGATACCGATCTCCGTGGGGCTGGATGAGGGGGCTACCACGGCGGTGAAAGTCGGAGATATCGGATATTGGCCGCCGGGGGCCGCCCTGGCGATCTTCTTCGGCCCCACCCCTTTGAGCACCGGAGAGGACCCCGTGCCTGCCGGTGCGGTCAATATGGTGGGGAAGATCCTCGGCCGGGCGGAAGAGCTCAGGAAAGAGAAGGGGGCGGCGCACATCAGGATCGAGAAGGCGTAATGGAGGAGGACTCCCCGAGATTCCTTTACTTGAGGCGCTCCTTTTGTTAGAATAAGCGCAATGTTCCCGAAATTATGGATTATATGGGCCCTCGTCCTTTTCTTCTGTCTTTCCTGCGGCAAACCGAAGGAAATCGGCTTTTATGACGATCCGGGGAAGGCGTCATTTGGCGATACTATTATCACGTCTTCAACAGGAGAGCCGTCGAACCTCATTCCGATCCTCGCTTCGGATCAGCCTTCCCACCAGATAAGCGGACTTGTTTTTAACGGGCTCGTCAAATATGACAAAAACCTCGATATCGTGGGGGACCTGGCTGAGTCGTGGGATATATCGAAAGATAATCTTTCCATAACCTTTCATCTCAGAAAAAATGTCTCCTGGCACGACGGCCGGCCCTTCACTGCCCATGATGTCATGTATACCTACCGGGTCACGGTGGACGAGAAGACGCCGACCGCCTATTCCGGAGATTTCAAGCTCGTAAAGGAAGCTCAGGTCCTTGACGATTATACGTTCAAAGTCACCTACGAGAAACCTTTCGCTCCGGCGCTCATAAGCTGGAACGCGGCAATAATGCCGAGGCACCTGCTTGAGGGACGGGATATCACCGCATCTCCCCTGCGCAGGGCGCCCATTGGTACCGGCCCCTATATGTTCAGTGAATGGATCGCGGGGGACCGGCTCATTCTCTCCGCCAATCCAAAATATTTCGAAGGCAGGCCCTATCTTAACCGTTACGTCATGCGCGTGGTGCCCGACACGGCGACCACTTTTCTCGAGCTGAAGCAGGGCGGCATCGACATGGCGGCATTGACCCCCATGCAGGCGGTAAGGCAGACCGATTATCCCCGATTCAAAAGGGAATTCAATAAATTCAAGTTCCTCGCCTTTTCCTATGTGTATATGGGCTATAATCTTAAGCACCGCTACTTTAAGGATAAACGGGTGCGTCAGGCGATCACCTATGCGATCGACAAGAAGGAGATCGTCGACGGAATCCTCCTCGGCCAGGGCATTGAAGCCGACGGTCCCATAAAGCCCGATATGTGGTCTTACAACGGGAATGTGAAGAAATACGGATACAATAAGGAGAAGGCGGCATCGCTCCTCAAGGAAGCGGGTTTCGAGATGGGACCCGATGGGATACTTCGCAAGGACGGCGCCCCCTTTGAATTCACCGTTTTGACGAGCCAGGGCAACGACGTGAGGATCAAGTGCGCGGAGCTTATTCAGAAGAGGCTTTCGGACGTGGGGATAAGGCTCAAGATCAGGGTGATCGAGTGGGCCGCTTTTATAAATGAATTCATCGACAAGAAGAATTTTGAAGCGGTCATCCTGGGATGGACGATCCCTCAGGATCCCGATCTGTTCGATATATGGCATTCATCGAAACAGGGCAAAAAGGAGCTTAACTTCATCTCTTTCGAAAATGCCGAGGTGGACGAGATGCTCGTGAAGTCGCGCCATACCCTGGACAGGAAAGAACGGAAAAAGTATCTCGACAGGGTGCAGGAGATCCTTGCCGAGGAGCAGCCCTACACGTTTCTTTTTATCCCTTATGCCAATACTGCGGTCCACAAGCGCTTCAAGGGAATAGAACCCGCCCCGGCGGGAATTACCTATGATTTTATAAAATGGTACGTGCCGGAGAACCAGAGGAGGTATAAAAAGAGTGCTGCGCTATCTCCTTAAACGTCTCTTCTTCATGATCCCCATGCTGCTGGGTATATCGATCATCTCTTTCGCAGTGATCCACCTGACGCCGGGAGAGCCGAGCGTGCTCGAAGCGGAGATGAACCCCAAAGTGACCAAGGAAGTGAGGGACAGGATAAAGGCCTATTACGGGCTCGATAAACCGCTTCATATCCAGTACTTCCTCTGGCTCAAGAGGATCGTGCGGCTCGATTTCGGCCCTTCTTTCGCCCCCGACAGAAGACCTGTTATCGACAAAATTGCGGAGCGGCTCCCGATTACGATCACAATCGAGCTTTTATCGACGGTCCTCTTCTTCATGGTGGGCATTCCCATAGGGGTATACTCGGCGCGGTATAAAGACAGTTGGCTTGATAAAGGATTGAGCGCGTTCGTGTTTGCGGGCTACGCCATGCCCCATTTCTGGCTCGCCCTCCTGCTCATGCTCTTTTTTGGGGTCTATCTGGAAGTGCTGCCCATATCGGGGATAAAATCATTCGACTTTGCAGACCTTTCTTTCTTCGAGAAGGGCATCGACCTCGTGAAGCACCTTGTCATCATCGTGTTTTGCTCGTCTATCGGCGGTCTCGCGGGAGTGTCCCGGTATATGAAGAACAGTCTTCTCGAAGTGTTGCGGCAGGAGTATATCACCACCGCCTATGCGAAAGGGCTTCCCGAGCGGATGGTCCTGAGAAAGCATGCGCTTCGGAACTCGCTCCTTCCCGTGATCACCATATTCGGCCTGTCGGTACCGGGTCTGATCGGAGGAAGTGTAATAATGGAGAGCATTTTTTCCATTCCCGGTATGGGGCAGCTCTTCTTCATGAGCGTCATGTCGAGGGACTACCCGACCATCATGGGCATCCTCGTGATCGGGGCCTTCCTCACCCTCCTGGGCAACCTTCTTGCAGATATCATGTATGCGGTAGCGGACCCGAGAATAAGGATAGGATGATCAGCTAGTTCCTTTCCTGGTCATGGAGGGCGGCTCATTCGTCGGCTTCCGCCCAATTCCTGCCTCTCTTGATGTTTACTACGAGGGGCACGGAGAGGGGGACCACACGCTCCATCTCTTCCCTGACCAGTTTCTCCACGAGAAGCGACTCCGATTCTTTCACTTCCACTACCAATTCATCATGGATTTGCATGATAAGGTGCGAGCCGAGGCCGAGGGAGGCGAGTTTCCGCCATATATGTACCATGGCGAGTTTGATGATATCGGCGGCACTTCCCTGAATAGGGGTGTTCATGGCAAGTCTTTCCCCGAATTGCCGTATGTTCGCATCGTGGTTTTTCACCTCGGGAATGCACCGCACCCGCCCCAGCATGGTGGTGACGAAGCCTTTTTCCCGGGCCTCTTCTATTATGCCGTCGATATAGCGCTTCACTCCCCTGTATCTCACAAAATATTCGTCGATATAATCCTGCGCCTCCCGGGGAGAAACGCCAAGCTCCTTTGAGAGGCCGTATCCGCTTATGCCGTAGATGATCCCGAAGTTTATCACCTTTGCGCTCCGGCGCATGTCGCCCGTTACCCCGTCGGGCCCCACTCCGAATACCTCCTGCGCCACGCGGGCATGGACGTCCTCACCTCTCCGGAAGGTATCGATAAGGATCTCGTCTCCGGAGATATGGGCGAGGATCCTGAGCTCGATCTGGGAATAATCCGATGAGAGGAGCAGAAATCCCTCTTCGGGGACGAAGGCGCGGCGGATCTTCATTCCCTCCTCCCCCCTGACCGGGATATTCTGGAGGTTGGGATCGGTGCTGGAGAGCCTGCCCGTGGCGACCACCATCTGGTTGAAAGAGGCGTGGATCCTCCCGGAAGCCGGATTTATCAGGGTGGGAAGGACATCCACATAAGTGCTTTTCAATTTCGTAAGGGTCCTGTATTGGAGTATCTCCTTCGGGAGGGGATGGAGGACGGAGAGGGACTGGAGGACGTCCGTATCGGTCGAAAATCCTTTCTTGGTCTTCTTCGTGGGAGGCAGCTTCAGCGTCTCGAAGAGAATACGGGAGAGCTGTTGGGGTGAGTTGATATTGAACGATTCACCCGCGAGGTCAAAGATATTTTTCATGAGGCTATTGAGCCTCCCGTCGAAATCCCTTGAGAGGCCCGCCAGAATGCTCCTGTCGATTTTTACGCCATAATTCTCCATGGCAGCGAGCACTGCCACGAGGGGGAGCTCGATTTCGTCATAAAGATCCAAAAGCCCCTGTTCCTCCATTTTCTCCGAAAGAAGGCTCTTTAAGTCGAAAAGATAGGGCGGGCTGTCGAGGAGGGCCAGTTTCGCGTCATGAGATGAAAGCTCCACATCGAGATATTCCTCTATGACCGAGACCACCGAGTAGTCCTTCCTGAGGGGGTTGACGAGGTACGTGGCGAGCATGGTGTCGAAACAGCGCTCCGGAAGGGTCACGTTCCGGTTGGCTGCCAATAAATGGAAGGGCTTCAGGTTATGGGTTACCAGCTCTTCCGCGCTGCCGAGAAGGGAGAGTAGGTCCGCCTCATCTTCCGAATAGAATATGCCTTTTCCGTCGAATGCGGCAAACCTGGCGAGCCGTGTCTCTCTCGGGTCCTTTCCATGCATGATCGCCACGATGGCCATCCGCTTCATGTCGAGGTCAGAGAGGGCGAGGGGAGGCCACTGCTTTCTTTCCTCCGTCTCCACCCGCATCTCCCGGTAAAGCGCGGTGAACTCGAGCTCCCTGTAGAGATGCCTCAAGGCGGCAAGGTCGGGCTCGGTCATGACGAGATCGTCGATCGATTCTTCCAGGGGCACGTCAAGCCTCAGGGTGGCGAGGTTTTTGCTCAAAAATGCGAAATCCTGATTCTCTTCGAGCTTGCGCCTGAGCGCGGGTTTGGTGATATCTGCGATGTTCTCGTAGATATGCTCGACGTCGCCATACCTGGTGATAAGCTCCCGGGCCGTCTTCTCTCCGATGCCCGGGACTCCGGGAATATTGTCCGAAGCATCCCCCGCGAGGGCGAGATAATCGACCACGAGGGAAGGCCTTACGCCAAGTTTTTCTTCCACCTCTTTTTCCGTCACGAGGAGGCCCTTCATGGAATCGTAAATGAAGACCCTTTCCGATACGAGCTGCATCAGATCCTTATCACTGGTCACGATAAAGATCATGGCGCTCCGGCCTTTCAATTGCTCCACTATGGTGCCGATGATATCGTCGGCCTCGATTCCCTCCTTTTCTACCACGGGAAGGCCCATGGCCTTCGTGACTTTCTTTACATAGGGTATCTGAGCGGAAAGATTGCCCGGCATGGGCGGTCTGTGGGCTTTATAAGTATCGAGGATCTCCTGGCGGAATGTGGGGCCCTTGGAATCGAAGATGACGATCAGCCTGTCGGGCTTTTCCTCATTGAGCAGCTTCCTTATCATGTTCATGAACGCATACGTCGCGTTTGTCGGCAGCCCTTGTGAATTCGAAAGGTGCGGTGTGGCGTAGAAGGCCCTGTAGAGGTAGGAGTTGCCGTCTACAAGAAAGATGCGTTTCCCTGCGGCGCCCTCAGAGTTCCCGTTTATTTTTTCCATGCCTTGAACCATGTAATTCGCTCCTTGTCCTGGGTGGTGAAGAGTTTTGACCCTGTCGCGGAATGCCTCTGCGGGTGTTCCGTCAGAGAGGGAAAAAGGTTTTTATCTTGAAGACTCTTTTCTTGGGAAATCGGTATATGGTGAGAGAATAGCGCTCTTCAAGGGTATTGAGGAAACGCTCGATACTTTCCCAAGTCTTCGCGGTGACGGTGAACCAGACATTGAGCCTCCCTTCCCGCTCATAATTATGGGTAACGCCGCTATGGGCATTGATCTGTCCCACCACATCCGCGAGTATGCCCTCCTCAACGTAGACCCCACAGAGGATGCTCACCAAAGAGAGCTCCTTCGGTTCGAGGATTGGTCCGATCCGCCTGATAAGTCCTTCGTCTTTCGCCTTCTTAACCCGTTGGAGGGCCTCCTGCCCGGTTATGCCCGCCTCTCTTCCGATCTCGACAAAGGGCTCCGCGGTTAAAGGAAACTCTTCCTGTATGAGATTAAGTATTTTCCTGTCTTTCTCGTCCATGGCATACCGCGCTATAATGAAGCAGGGACCGTCGAATAGAAGAAACCGTCTCCCTGTCGATAAAATCCTGATATCCTGTCTCATCAGCCCAGGCAGTGAAGGATGAGCAGTAAAGGACTGCGCAAGTATTGATTGTACCGAGTGGGCTCCGCCTTGTCAATAGAGTGTGAAAAACCTGCGGACACGGTTTTTCCCCGGCCGTGCCCCGCGTGAATTGCAGTCTTCGATTCAAATTGAGGGGCTACAGTTGAAAAATATGGAAACCTTCCATCTTATCGGCTAAACTCAAAAAATACCGGTCACAGGAGATAAGATGGGGCAGGATAAAATTCAATCATTCCTCACGCAGGTAAGTTCTCTTCTCGAGGAGCGTCAGGTGGTGGCCGACAAAGAAGGTCTTTCCCACTACTGTTATGATGCCACTGAGATGCGTTTTGCGCCTGACATCGTCCTTCTGCCGGAGAACGTTGAAGAAGTGTCGGGGATCATGAAGCTCGCATACCGCATGGAGATGCCGGTGACGCCCCAGGGCGGCAGGACAGGGCTTTCGGGCGGCGCCCTGCCTGTCCGGCACGGGGCGGTCCTCTCCCTGATCAGAATGAACAAAATTATCGCGATCGATGAGAAAAACATGCAGGTGGTAGTGGAGCCCGGGGTTATCTCCGCCGACCTGCAGGAGGCCCTCAGGGAGCGCAATCTTTTCTTTCCCCCCGACCCCTCGAGCACGGTAGAAAGCACGGTCGGTGGAAACGTGGCGGAGAATGCAGGATATACGAGAGCCGTAAAATACGGCGTTACAAGAGACTACGTGCTCGGCCTCGAAGCCGTGCTTCCCGGCGGCGAGATTATCAACGCAGGCGGCAGGACCGTGAAAAACGTGACGGGGTATGATCTGACAGCCCTTCTTACCGGCTCCGAGGGCACCCTTGCCGTGATTACGAAGATAATATTCAAAGTGCTTCCCAGACCTATGTACCGCCGCACCTGCATTATATATGTTGACGACCTTATCGTTGCCGCACGCTTTGTGGCATCCGTCTTTGAAAAGGGTATTGTCCCATGCGCCATAGAATTCATGGACGATGTGACGATAAACTGTGTGGGCGATTACCTTCCGGGCGCCGAATTCCTGAGGAGAGATGCCGCGGCGCTTGTGCTGGTCGAGATTGACGGAAATCACGAGGGCGCCGTAAATGAGGAGGCGGGCCATATCCTCGAGCTGGCTCGGAGCATGAAGGGCGTAATAGAATCAAGGCTCGCGCTGGACGACCGGGAAGGGGAAAAACTCTGGAGAATAAGACGTGAGGCCCTTCCGGCCCTCAAGGCGAAAGGCAAGGACCATCTGGAAGCGGATGTGGTGGTGCCCCGGTACGAATTGCCTTTTCTCGTCCGGGCAATCAGAGAGAGTGAGGCGGGAAAGTCGGTAAAGGTCGCTACCTTCGGGCATGGGGGTGACGGAAACCTCCATGTGACGATCCAGTATCGAAAAAAGAATTTCGCGGAGACGGAGGAGGCTCACGAACTGCTCGGTGAAATCTACCGGAAGACGGTCTCCATGGGTGGAAAATTGACAGGGGAGCACGGGGTCGGGATTACGGCGAAAAATTATATGAACCTCCAGATGAGCCGGACCGAACTGGAGCTTTTGAAACGGGTAAAGAACGCCTTCGATCCGAAAGGTCTGCTCAACCCGGGAAAAATTTTCCCCGACTCCGATACACCGGACGGCGAAAAGATCTAAGTTTTTTCTTAATGGCCCGATATATTTCAAATGATGTAATTTTTTTTCGTAATGTGACCCATATCACAGCGGAGCGGCTCTTCTTCTGCTAGAATTGATAGATGATAAGCGGAATTTATCCCTACCTGATGAGCATGAGTGTAGGATCACTCAAGAAGCTCGAGAATTCGTTTTACGGCGCCGCCTCATCATCGATCAACAATCTGAGGGTGAGCGCTATTTCGGAGAAGGAAAGGACAGCCCTCTCAGGGGGCGAGAATTCCGGAATCAACCTCACCTCGTCGGGATCGATAGGCCAGGGTTCCAATGGACTTTTTGCCGATGTCTCGGACACGACCCCGGGACAGGAGATCCCACAGATGATCATTGCCCAAAGAGGCCTCGAGGCATATGTAAAAGCGGTGAGGGCACAGGACGAGACCCTGGAGTATACCCTCGATACATTCGCATAGAGCGCGACCGATACCCCTGCGTTTTACCGCCTTCACAGGAAAGCCCCTCTCAAAATAATTGTCAGAAAAAATAAAATGGTATAAACTTGAACGGTGTAAGTGCGAAGGAGGAAGCGGGCCTTGAGAAAGAGCACGGTGTGGAGCGGTCTTTTCCTGCTGTTTCTGGTATTGCTCTGGGGTAACGGCTATGGCGCCGAAATCTCCAATGATGACTGCATGGGGTGTCATGGAGAAAAAGAACTTACCAAAAAAGGCCCCGGCAATAAGACAGTCTCCCTTTTTTTCCACAAGGAAATATTCGACAAATCCGTGCACAAATCGCTTGCCTGTGTAGAGTGCCATGATATCAAAGAGCTTCCCCACCCCGAGAAGGTACATGGAAAGGCCTGCAAATCATGCCATGGCGCCGCCTTCAACCAACACCGCCTGGGCGTCCACGGGCAGGGGAAGAAAGAGAAAGCCACCTGCAGGGAGTGTCACGGCTATCACAATGTGGAGAACGCGAAAGCCCTTACCCCTTCGACATGCGGCGCCTGCCATTCAGGTGTGGTGAAGGATTATAAGGAAAGCATTCACGCACAAACCGAAAAGACCGGAAGGGCGGTGGCAATCTGCGAAGACTGCCATGGAAAGACTCACGAAATGCTCGGGAGAGATAACTCCAAATCCGCCGTCAACGTTTTCAACCTCCCGAAGACCTGCTCACGATGCCATGCGAACACGGAGATGATAAAGAAATATAACATACCTGCGGAAAACTCGCTTTACCTGGACAGTATCCACGGCCAGGCCCTCACCAAGGGGGGCATTCCCGTTTCCGCCGCATGCAGCGATTGTCATGGCTCCCATGCAATAAAACCTCATACCGACCGCACATCGCAGATCTATTTCGCCAATATCTCCGTGACCTGCGGGAAATGTCACGAGGCGGAAGAGAAGGCCTTCGGAAAGAGTATTCACGCCCAACAGGTGAAAGAGGGCAATAAGGCCGCCCCGAGCTGCGCGAACTGTCATCTCCCCCACGAGATAAAACCGGTCAAAGCCACTGCGTGGATGCTCGAAGCCATCAGGGAATGCGGGAGCTGCCATAAAAAACCCCTTGAAACCTATCACCATTCTTATCACGGTAAGATTACGAACCTCGGCTTTACCCGGGTTGCAAAATGCGCCGATTGCCACGGCGCCCATGATGTGCTGCCCCGGTCGGACCCGGGCTCGAAGATCTCGGAAAAGAATATCATCGCCACCTGTGCGCAATGCCACCCGAAGGCCAACAAGAGTTTTACTACCTACGTCGCCCATGTGGATTACCGAAAAAAAGATGATAATCCGATATTTTATTATGTGTGGGTTTTTATGACCGCTCTTTTGATCGCGGTATTCGGATTTTTCGGGATCCACACGATCCTCTGGTTTCCGAGATCGTGGATCGAAAGGCATGGAAGGCGCGGGAAAAGGAGGAAGGAATGAAAGATGCCGGAGAAACCTATTTTATCCGTTTCAACGGCGTTCACCGGATCATGCACCTTATCGTCATGGTGAGCTTTCTCGGCCTTGCCGTGACGGGCCTGCCTTTGAAGTATTCCGATAGTCCGTGGGCCCCTCATTTCGTCTCTTTTATTGGTGGCTTTGAAAGGGCAGGCCTTCTCCACCGGGTCTGTGCCCTTCTTACCTTCGGGTATTTTGCCGCCCATCTCGTGTATCTCATCCATTTCTTCAGGTATAGATCGACCGAGCCCCTTTTTGGCTTCATCCTGGGTCCCAATTCCATGGTGCCTGGGATCAAGGATCTCAAAGACATGGGGAGCAACATAAAATGGTTTCTGGGACGGGGCCCGAAACCGCGCTTCGACAGGTGGACGTACTGGGAAAAGTTCGATTATTGGGCGGTTTTCTGGGGGGTGGGGATGATAGGAATATCCGGACTCTTCCTCTGGTTCCCCGAGTTTTTCTCGCGCTTCTTTCCAGGGTGGATACTCAACATCGCGGCAGTCGTCCATAGTGATGAGGCCCTGCTTGCCACGGGCTTTATCTTTATCTTTCACTTCGGCCATACCCATCTAAGAGGGGATAAATTTCCTCTCGACCCGGTGATTTTTACCGGTAGGATAAGTGAGGGGGAGATGAAGGAGGAGCGGCCGTCAGAGTATGACAGGTTGAGCCGTGAGGGCAGGCTGGAGTCATTACGGAGTGCGCCTCCGGCCCCGTGGCTTACCATCCTCTCTTATGTAGTGGGTTTTGCGGCTCTCGCCGTGGGTGTGATCAGTATTATCCTCGTCATCGGGACAATTTAGGAATAGAGGTTTTTTATGACGCCGGAGGAATAGGGCCGCCATCTTCATTTCATTGCAGTCTCGAGTTTCTCCGCGGTCATTTCGGATAGGGCTGTTTCAAGTCGCAGGGCTTCTTCGAGAATGATGCGTGCGTACTGCCCTCCTTTTGAGCCGGGGTCTACGGTCGCCGCGAGCTTTCGTGCGAATCCCGCCACCGCTACCAGCGGGTTTCTGATCTCGTGGGCCACCGCCTGAAGGGTCTCGGAAATGTTACTCGCCTGACCCGCAGGCGTGTCCGACAGGCTTTCGAAGGAAGGCAGGGGAGGGTCCGACCGGAGCCCTGCGATCCTCTCGGATAAGAGGCTCAAAGCATGATTCGCCTTTTCCATAAGACCGAGGAGGTCCTTTTCCTTATTCATCTCGATCCTCAGGCTTTCCGCAATATCCTGAACCTCTTCGAAGGTGGTGCAGAGTATATCATTGATGGTCTCGTAGGTGAGGCCGAAAGACACCTCCCCCTCCACGAAAAAAGTTTGGAAATCGGATGATTTGCGCACGAGCGTGTTTGAGAGGACTCTGGCAAGCTCACAGACGCGGGCGAGGGGCACCGTAGTCTCCCTCATGTGCCCGCGCTGGCATATGACGATCTCTTCCGGAAAACGCCAGTATCTGAGGGCTGCCTCGCCCACTTCTCGGTGATTGATTCCGAAGTTGTCCGCTTCCCATAAGAGGAGCTTTTCGAGGGTATCGAGGTCGCGGTCGATCTCTATCGCTTTCTTTTTCAGAAATAGGTCGAAAAACACGAGAAAGCCTATCCCCAGTGTAAGGCCTCCCACGAAAGCCTCTTCAGGATCGCAAATAGTGAGGTGCCGGGCCAGGGATCTGGCGATCAAGGCCCTGTACAGGGAATTTTGCCAGAATCTCTCGTAATCGACCGAGCCCACCCTACCCATGGGAAAGGTATCCCTCAAAGAGAGGGAAAGGGCCATAATCCTCAGTTGGCGGAAACCTATCCTCATGACCGCCTGCCGCACGGCGACAATAGGTTGACTACCCCTGAAAAATACACTGTTTGCAAGCTTGAGAAGGCGCACGGTGAGGGAAGGGTCCTTTTCGATAAGGTCGGCGAGGTCATTTACCGAGCATCTCTCGTCGGATGCGATTTCCACCAGTTTTATGGCGATAACGGAAAGGGCCGGCAGGGCATAACCCGATTCCAGACGGGTGAGAAGATCGGTCCGGTCCGTAATCGTCATGGGCGGTCCCCATGGGGGAGAAGGTAACGCGCCGAGGGCACGGCGATCCCTGAATTTTTCATTTCTTTGAGTATATCATAAATGCGAAGGGAGGTGTCTCATCATCCGGGCTGCGAATCCGCAACCCGGAAATATTTGAGCCATTCAGGGAATTGTCACTTTCCGGCAGCCTCGAGCGCGGCGTTCCACTTATCGAGAATATCCTTGTGATCCTCCATAAGGGCCGCATAGTCGCCTTCTATGGCGATCGATGTGATCTTATTGCCCGCCCTGATGCTGTCAACCACTTTCTGGTCCGTCTCATCCATTACAGAGCCGAAGACGGCATGTTTTTGATCCAGCCAGGGAGTGGGGACATGGGTGATGAAAAACTGGCTCCCGTTCGTATTCGGTCCTGCATTCGCCATGGAAAGGACGCCCGGTTTGTCATGCTTCAGGTCCCGGGAAAATTCATCATTAAACCGGTATCCCGGCCCGCCTGTCCCGGTGCCGAGTGGGCAGCCGCCCTGAATCATGAAATCGGGAATAACCCGGTGAAAAATAAGTCCGTCGTAGAATCCTCTTTTGGACAGGTTTACAAAATTGAGGACCGTAAGGGGGGCCTTGTCCGGGAAGAGATTCAGCCTGATGTCCCCTTTTTCGGTATGGATTATTGCGGCCAATGAAGACTGGGTCATTTTTGTCTCCTTCTGAAATATTTATTTAACGCATCTGCACAGCGGATAAATTAATGTTTTTGTGAGCTTATGTCAATCCCGGAGATAGCCTTGATTTGACAGCCGGGGCCGTCCTTGCTATATTTAAGTCCGCGGCTTTAAAAGAATTCGGAAAAAACCGGGCGAGACGCATCCGTGGCGGGAGCGCCCCCGAAGCTCAGGGTCCGCATTTAAACAACTATGTATGAAGAACGATTTTATCGGCACGCAGGCAAACCTCCTGATCTTGACTGTTATGAGGTGAAGATAAAGGAGACGGACCTGCTTTGCTGTACCAGGGGTGATTTGAGCGGGTTTATTGAGGACCGGGTGCTCTTTTATAGAAATCAGCTCGAAGAATACATACGGGTAAGGCCGGTTTTCAGGGAGAGTCTCGCGCCTGTTGAAGACGACGCCCTGGCTCCCCTTATGGCGCGCCGCATGATCGTTGCCGCCGCCGCCCTCGGCGTGGGACCCATGGCCACGGTAGCGGGCGCCCTGGCGGAGCACGTGGGCAATGATATTTCGCTATTTTCCGATGAATATGTGATAGAAAACGGGGGCGATATCTCTCTTTCCACCAGGCAGGAGAGGGTGGTGCTCATCTACGCGGGCGATTCGCCTTTCAGCGGGCGGATAGGGATCAAAGTGCGGCCGGACGAGAGGCCTTACGGCATATGCACCTCCTCCGCCACAGTCGGTCCCTCTCTGAGCTTCGGCAAGGCGGACGCGGTATGCGTAGTGGCAAGATCGGCGCTTTTTGCCGACGGGCTTGCCACGAAAGTGGGCAACATGGTGAAGAAGAAAGAGGATCTCTCCCGTGCCATCGATGAAGGGAAAAATTTCCCGGATGTGCTGGCCGTTCTCGTGGTGCTCGGCGACCATATCGGCATGTGGGGAGATATGGAGCTTGTGAGGATATGAAAGCTGAAAGGAATCGGTGAGGAAGAGTGAAAAAATTAAGCGAGGTCCGGCATGAAGAAGCGAATTATTCTTAGGTTCAAGAGAAATACGATAGATAAGCCCATAGTCTACCGTCTGGCGCGGGATTTTGACCTTGTCTTCAATATTCTCCGGGCAAATATATCTCCCAGACACGAATCCATGATGGTGCTGGAGATCGAGGGCACCGACGAGAATTTCGAGAAAGGGATCGAATATATAAAGAGCCTCAATATCGATACCGAGCCCATAGAGCAGGATATCCAGAGGGATGAATTAAGATGCGTACACTGCGGCGTATGCACCGGGGTCTGCGCACCCGAGGCATTGCACATAGACAGGACCGACATGAAAGTTCTTTTCGATTACGAGCGGTGCGTGGCGTGCGAGCTTTGCGTCAAGGTGTGCCCGGTGAAGGCGATGACCGTCTTTTTTGACTGACCATATGAAGCAGGTCTACTTCGATTATAACGCCACTACGCCTGTTCATCCCGAGGTGGCCCGGGCCATCCATCCTTTTCTCGATGAGTTCTTCGGGAACCCTTCCAGCCTTCATTGGGCAGGACGAAAGGTCAGAAGCCATTATGAAAAGGCGAGGGGGCTGGTCGCGCAGATAATCCATGCGGCCCCTGAAGAGATCGTGTTCACCGGTTGCGGCTCCGAGAGCGATAACCATGCGATAAAAGGGGCTGCACGATCGCAAAGGGACCGGGGGAATCACCTGATCACGACTGTAGTGGAGCACCCTGCCGTTCTGAACAGCATGAGGTATCTGGAGGAATCCGGCTTCCTTGTCACCTACCTCCCCGTTGACCGATACGGACGGGTGGAGCCGGATGAGGTAAAATCGGCGATCAGGCCGGAAACAGTGCTCATCAGCGTCATGCTCGCCAATAACGAGACCGGCGCTGTCTCCTCTCTTGCGGAAATAGGCGGGATCGCGAGGGAAAGGGGGGTTCTCCTCCATTCGGACATGGTTCAGGCCCTGGGCAAGGTGCCGATTGATGTGGAATCCCTTCGCGTGGACCTCGCGAGCTTCTCCGGTCATAAAATGTCTGCCCCGAAAGGTGTGGGCGCTCTTTATATCAGAAAAGGACTCGAGATCGAGAACCTTATCCATGGCGGAGGTCAGGAGGGCGGACGGAGGGCGGGGACGGAGAATATGCCCTCCATTGCCGGCTTCGGAAAGGCGTGCGAAATCGCCCGGAGAGATTTCGAGGAGAGAAACCATAACATCGACTCCCTCAGAAAAAAATTGCTTGAGGGAATAATGTCCGATGTGGAGAAGGTGACACTCAATGGAGACCCCGAACGGAGGCTCCCGAATACGATCAATCTGAGTTTTGAGGGTGCCGAAGGGGAGTCCCTGGTTATTGCCCTCGATCTTAAAGGGATTGCCCTCTCCTCAGGAGCGGCCTGTGCTTCCGGAGCGGCCCACCCATCTCACGTACTTGCTGCGATGGGAATCCCTGAGGCCCTTTGCCGGAGTTCGGTACGGTTCAGTCTTGGACCCGAAAATACGGCTTCCGAGGTGGATTACGCCCTTTCGGTGATTCCCGGGGCAGTAAAAAGGCTGAGGGAAATGTCGCCCTTCGGGCCGAAGTGAAGGGGCGGATGAAATACTACGTCCATACTACGGGGTGCAAGGCAAACCAGTGGGATACCCATGTGATCGCCAACAGGCTTGAAGAGGCGGGGCTTTCGCCGGCTTCACCCGAAGACGCCGATGTCATTGTGGTTAATGCCTGTGCGCTGACCGAGGGGGCCGAGCGGGACGTGCGGAGGTTTATCGGAAGCATGGAAAGATTGAACGGATCTGCCCATGTCATCCTCACGGGTTGCCAGGGGCAGGTATATCCCGGTAAGACCTTCGGCGCCGATGCGGTACTCGGACAGGATGAGAAGTTCAGGATTGCCGAATACCTCCGGAAAACAGGGACATTCGTATCCCCGGGAAGAGACCGTCTCATGGAAGCGGGAGAGATCCATGGGGTCCCGCGGGACAAGACCCGTTTTTTCTTCAAGATACAAGACGGGTGCGACCGTTTCTGCGCGTACTGTATTGTTCCCTTCGGAAGGGGAAAGCCGCGCAGCAGACCTCTGCCCGAGATAATGGAGACCCTCGCCCGCCTTGCGGGCTGGGGAGTGAAGGAAGTAGTCCTCACAGGGATCGAGATCTCATCATATTTCGATCCAGGGCAGAATATGGACCTCAAGGGTCTTCTCAGACAGATCGAGACAAGTCCGACTCCGCCGAGGATACGGCTGAGCTCGATAGACCCCCTTTATCTGGATGTTGAAATGATCGGGATAATGGCGGCCTCGCGAAAGATCGCCAAAAGCCTCCATATCCCGCTCCAGAGCGGGTGCGACCGCATACTTGGGCTGATGGGACGGCCCTACGGGATCGAATATATACGTGCCATGGTCGGGCGGCTGCAGAAAGGCATGGGTGAGATCGGTATCGGGTTCGATGTGATCGTGGGCTTTCCCACGGAGACGGATGAGGAGTTCGAGGAGACTCTTCGTTTTATCTCCTCCCTTGATATCTACTATCTCCATGTCTTTCCCTTTTCCCCCAGGACGGGGACCAAGGCGGCATCCATGGGGGGCGCAGTATCGGCAAGGACGAAAAAAATGAGAGTCTCGGCATTGAGGGCACTCGATCGGGAGATGAGGAAGAGATTTTTCCGGCGCTTCCTCGGATCCGAAGCCTGGGTCATTCCGGAAGGGAAGGTTTACAAAGGAGATTATGTAAGGGGGTATACGGATAATTACCTCCCTCTTTACCTCCCCCGGAAAAAAGATATTGAAAATAATCTTACCCGGGTTAAAATAAAGGAGATAATGGGAGACAATCTTATAGGTGAGGTTTTGGAAGCCTGAAAGGCTCCCTCGCCTTCCCCCTCATTCCTGTGAATACGGAGGCCCGATGTTTGTTTTGGGAAATTTTATTTATGGCGTGGCATATGTAGTCAATTTGTTGCTCGAGCTCTACCTGTGGGTCGTGATAATTCGGACCATCCTCTCGTGGATCAGGCCCAATCCCTATAATCCTCTTGTCAGGATCATTTATGGAATGGTTGATCCCGTGACATACAGGATCTCGAGAATGCTCCCGACCAGAATCGGCATGTTCGATATCGCCCCGTTTCTGGTAATAATCGTGATTATATTTTTGCAGAAATTCGCGGTAAACAGCCTGCTCGACCTTGGGATGAGGCTCAGATAAGGGCCTCAAGATCACGGACGAAAGAGATGAACATAGAGGTTAAGGTCATCACGAGGGCAAAGAGGAAGGAGATCACCCGGGAAGACGGGGCCCTGAAGGTGAAGCTGCTCTCTGTGCCCCGAGATGGAAAAGCGAACCAGGAGCTCACCGAATACCTTGCGGATGTCTTTTGTGTCCGTAAAACCGACGTGACGATCGTCAAGGGAGAGAAGGACAAAAGGAAAGTCGTCTCCCTTGTGATGGATGAGGCTGAATATTCAAGGAAAATGGCCGAAATTCAGGAGAAGGCGTAAGCCCATATACTCGTAAATGCCGGCTTCCTGACCGGCAATTGAAGGAAAAAGGCAACGGTTACAACGGGTTAATTTGCTT
Organism: Syntrophorhabdaceae bacterium; assembly: GCA_036504895.1. Classification (NCBI taxonomy): domain Bacteria; kingdom Pseudomonadati; phylum Thermodesulfobacteriota; class Syntrophorhabdia; order Syntrophorhabdales; family Syntrophorhabdaceae; species Syntrophorhabdaceae bacterium. The sequence goes on along the minus strand of DASXUJ010000062.1, from coordinate 75,396 downwards.
GACAAGGCAGATTAAACCCATTATATTATCGAATTTCGAAAAGAGGTCCTATGATTATCAGGATTTCAGATATAGAAAATGTAGTAAAAGTGCAGGGCGAAATCGAAGGAAGGAAGTTCGAGAAGGAAGACGGAGAGGATCCGGTTCGCTTCGCATCACCCCTTCTTTACGAGCTTACCGTGAGGAAGAAGGGTGAGGTACTGAGCATCAGGGGACCGGTTGAAAGTACATTGACCCTGACGTGCGGCAAATGCCTTGAGCAGTATAACTTCCATGTCGAAGCATTTGTCGACATCGAGCTCGCGCCGACGAAGCTCATGCCTTCGGAATCGGAACTGGAGTTGAAGGGGGAGGATCTGGACACCTACTATTACGAGGGAGACGAGATAGAACTCGATCCCTTCGTATATGAGGAGATCATGTTGAATGTCCCCATCAGGCCCCTGTGCAAAGAAGATTGCAGGGGATTATGTGAAACGTGCGGCTGCAACAGAAACACTGAAGAGTGCCGTTGCAGCGGGGAGTCTCATACTCTGTTAGGCGATAAATTAAAATCTTTTCTAAATTAGCAAGGAGAGTATCATGGCCGTTCCAAAAAGGAAAACGTCGCAATCAAAGCGGGACAAGAGAAGAACCCATTATAAAGCCACTCCGGTGGCCGTGGTCTCCTGTCCTCATTGCAAAGAGCCGAAAATGCCTCATACCGTCTGTCCCAAGTGTGGGATGTATAAGGGAAAGAAATATCTTGAGGTAAAGGAAGCTTAGTTGATGGTGAGGATAGCGGTAGACGGCATGGGGGGGGATTTTGCACCCCATGAGATTGTCAAAGGCGCCGAATCAGTACACCACGAGAGGTTAGCAGACATAGTCCTGGTAGGTGACGAACAGCGGCTCAGGCCGCTGGTGCAGGACGGGTCTATCGAGATCGTGCATACACCGGTGGAAGTGAGCATGGATGAATCCCCCTCAGCTGCCTTGAGGAAAAAAAGGGATTGCTCCATGAACATGGCCTTTGAGCTCCTCAAGGCCGGCGAGGTCCAGGCGGTGGTAACCGCCGGGAACTCCGGCGCGGCTATGGGTTTTGCCATTTTCACCCTGGGCAGGCTCAAGGGCGTGGACAGGCCCGCTATCGCAGCCCTTCATCCCAATGCGAGAGGACGGTCCACAATAGTGATAGACTCGGGCGGCAACGTTGACTGTAAACCGGGCCACCTGGTGCAGTTTGCGATCATGGGAGAGATCTTCGCCCGATGCGCTTTCGGATTGGATTCGCCCAAAGTGGGGTTATTGAGCAATGCCACGGAAGAGACCAAAGGCAACGAGTTGACGAGGGAGTCCCACGCCATTTTGAAAAACGCGGCTCTCAATTATCTCGGTTATGTGGAAGGAAGCGACATGCACAGCGGCGATGTGGATGTGGTGGTAACCGACGGTTTTGTGGGAAATGTGGCGCTCAAGATCACGGAAGGGGTAGCCGAGATGTTCATGGGGTTCCTGAAAGGATTGGCTGCCGAGGGCGACGGCCAGACGCCGGACAGCGCAGTTTTGAAGAATGCGATGAAACGGATCGGACAGCGATTCGATTATGCCGCCATCGGTGGTGCGCCCCTTCTCGGGGTGGACGGGGTCTCCATCATCTGCCACGGCAAATCGAGCCATCATGCGATCAGGAATGCCGTCATCATGGCGAATAATTTTGTCATAAAGAAATTGAACCAGTCCATAAAAGAGACGATGCAGGAATATGAGTCACTTTAGAAGATAAAGGAGAGATAGGATGGATTATTTCCTCACAGAAGACCAGAAACATATCCGTGCTCTGGCTCGAAAGGTTGCTGAAGAAAAGATCGTGCCCATCAGGGCGGAACTCGACGAGAAGCAGGAGTTCCCCTGGACTATTATGAAGATATGTGCCGATACAGGGCTTTTCGGTGTGAGTATACCCATAGAATACGGCGGTTTGGGTGGGGGTTGTTTTGAGAACTGTATTGTGGTCGAAGAATTGAGCAAGGCCTGTCTCGGCGTCTCCGTGAGCTATGCGGCGAGCCTTCTCGGGGCATACCCGATCCTGATCGGCGGGTCGGAAGAACAGAAAAAGAAGTATCTCAGCCAGATCGCTTCAGGGAAGAAACTCGGCGCCTTCGGCCTTACCGAAGCGGGTGCGGGCAGCGACGCGCAGAGTATCAGGACGGAAGCGAAGAAGGTCGGCGACGAGTATATCCTGAACGGGACAAAGCAGTGGATCACCAATGGTGGAGAAGCGGATATATACACGGTGATTGCGAAGACGGACAAGACGAGGGGCGGCAGAGGCGCCACGGCCTTCATCCTGGAAAAGGGCATGGAAGGATTTTCTTTCGGCAAGAAAGAGAATAAGCTGGGCATCAGGGCTTCCGCGACGAGAGAGCTGGTATTTCAGGATTGCAAAGTTCCGAAGGAAAATGTTATAGGTAGAGAAGGCATGGGCTTTATTTATACCATGCGCACCTTTGACAAGACAAGGCCGGGCATCGGCGCCCAAGCGGTGGGAGTAGCCCATGCAGCTTTGGGCGAGGCGGTCCGGTATGCCAAGGAAAGGGAGCAGTTCGACAGAAAGATCTCTTCCTTCCAGGCCATACAGCATATGCTTGCCGATATGGCGACTCAGGTTGAGGCTGCCAGGGCGCTGGTGTATGCGGTTGCCCGTTTTATAGATAGTAATCCCAAGGACACCTCGAAAGTATCCGCCATGAGTAAAGTATTCCCCAGCGATGTGGCGATGAAAGTAGTAGTGGATGCCATTCAGGTGTTTGGCGGGTACGGTTATATGAAAGAGTATCCCGTGGAGAAGATGATGAGGGATGCAAAGATCCTCCAGATATACGAAGGGACGAATCAGATTCAAAGGAATGTGATCGGACTCGAGCTTATAAAGGAAGCAGCTCAGAAGAGAAAATAGATGGCAAAAATAGGCGTTCTATTTCCGGGCCAGGGCTCTCAGTATGTGGGCATGGGCAAGAAGCTGTACGATAGGTTCGACACGGTGCGGGAGCTCTTCGCAAAGGCCGACTCGACTCTCGGCTTCCCTATTTCAGAGCTTTTCTTTCAGGGACCCGAGGAAGAATTAAGGCAGACTTTCAATACTCAGCCCGCCCTTCTCCTTGCCTGTTATGCGACGTGGCGGGTGTTGACACAAGAGATCTCCTTTGCCCCTTTTATCCTTGCGGGGCATAGTCTTGGCGAATATACGGCCTTATTGGCCTCGGGATATTTCTCATTCGAGGACGCCCTCAGGATTACAAGGAAAAGAGGACTTCTTATGGAAGAATCCTGCCCGAAGGGCAAAGGCGGGATGGCCGCCCTTATAGGCGCCGATATGGAAAAAGTGGAGCCCGTGCTGAGAGAGACCTCGCATGATGATTATGTGGTAGTGCCCGCAAACCTGAACTCGGCGGACCAGGTAGTCCTGTCGGGCGATCTCGGAGCGCTCAGAGAATGCGTGGAAAAACTGAAAGGCATCGGCTATAAAAAGGCGGTTTTTCTTAACGTGTCGGGACCCTTTCATAGTCCCCTCATGAAAGAGGGGGCCGGGAAGCTCAGGACAGAGCTGGAGTCCCTCACCAAAGGCGAAATGATATATCCCGTGGTCTGCAATGTCGATGCGTCCCCGGAGCAGAACAAGGAGAGAGTGGCGGACAAGCTCTTCAGGCAGATGTTTTCTCCGGTCCGTTGGGAGGAAAGCGTGAAGAGGATGGCCCGGGAAGGGGTGGAGCTTTTTATCGAAGTGGGACCCCAGAAAGTGCTCACGAATCTGGTAAGACGGATTCAGCCGGGGATTCCGTGTTATAATGTCGAAGGGATGGAAGAGATCGAAGGGTTGAAAGCCATTCTGGCTTGAGGAGAGCGTCGAATGAATGACAAGGTTACCATCGTTACGGGCGGCGCACAGGGCATAGGAAGGGCCATTGCGGTATTCCTGGCCGGAAAGGGCTCGGACGTGGCTATATTCGATATCGCCGATGCACGGGAGACCGTGGAAGAGATACGGTCCCAGGGCCGCAAAGGCGAATTCGTCCATGTCGACGTCACCGATTTTCGCGCAGTCGAGGAGGCGGTGAGCTCGGTGATAAAGACGCTGGGAAAGGTCGATTGCCTTGTCAACAACGCGGGCATTACAAACGATAAGTTGCTCATACGCATGAAAGAAGAAGACTGGGACAGGGTCATGCAGGTGAACCTGAAAAGCGCCTTCAACTGTACCAGGGCCGTTGTGAAACCTATGTTAAAGACGGGCGGGGCAATTGTGAATATCTCCTCCGTAGTCGGAATCATGGGCAACGCGGGACAAGCCAATTATGCGGCGAGCAAGGCGGGGCTCATAGGATTTACCAAGAGCGTGGCGAAAGAGTATGGCGAGAGGGGAATCAGGGTCAATGCCGTGGCGCCCGGATTTATCCGTACGAAGATGACGGACGAGCTGAACGAGAAGGCGAAGGAAGAGATGTTCAGGGCAATCCCCCTGGGCAGGCTCGGTGAGACCTCCGATGTCGCGGGGGTGGTCTATTTCCTTCTTTCGGAATATGGAAGCTACATTACCGGTGAGGTTATAAGTGTCAACGGTGGTCTGCACATGTAGCACAATAACGTTTTTGCAGTAGGGAGACAATTCCCTATTTATCATGAGGAGGTGGTTCGATGACAGTTTCCGAAAAAGTAAAAAAGATGATAGTTGATCAGCTGGGAGTAAACGAATCCGAGGTGGTTCCCGAGGCGAAATTCATAGATGACCTCGGAGCTGATTCTCTTGATATCGTTGAGTTGATCATGGCTCTGGAGGATGAGTACGGTATAGAGATCCCCGATGAAGATGCGGAGAAGATCGAGACCGTGGGCGACGCGATCAGATATATCGAAGAGCACATGACCGAAAAATAATTAAGGGGTGGATTAGATTGAAGAGACGAGTAGTGGTAACAGGTGTGGGTCTCGTAACTCCCCTTGGTACCGGGAATCAGAATGTGTGGGAAAGAATCCTCAAGGGCGAATCCGGCATATCGCCCATCACGAGATTCGATACCTCCCGCTTTGATACGAAAATCGCCGGCGAGATTAAAGATTATAAGGCGGAGGATTTTATATCTCCGAAAGAGATGAAGAGGATGGACCTCTTCATCCAGTATGTCCTCGGAGCGACCAAGATCGCCGTTGGCGACGCAAGACTCGATATGTCGTCCGAAGACGCGACGAGAGTGGGAGTCGTTGCCGGCACGGGACTTGGGGGCTTACCTACACTCGAGAAGTATCACAGTATACTTCTCGAACGGGGACCGGGCAGGATATCGCCTTTTTTTATTCCTATGCTGATTGCCAATGAGGCGCCCGGCCATATTGCCATAGAACACGGCATTAAAGGCCCGAACCTTTGCATCGTGACCGCCTGCGCGACGGGCGCTCACTGCATCGGCGACGCCTTCAGGATTATCCAGTATGGGGACGCGGACGTTATGGTTGCGGGCGGCACCGAGGCCAATCTCACTCCACTGACGGTGGGTGGTTTTAATGCGATGAAGGCGCTGTCCAGAAGGAATGATGAGCCCCAGAAGGCGTCGAGGCCTTTCGAGCGGGACAGGGATGGTTTTGTGGTAGCCGAGGGCGCAGGGATAGTGATCCTCGAGGAGCTCAATCATGCCCTGGCACGAAATGCAACGATTTATGCCGAAATAGCCGGTTACGGCTACAACGGCGACGCCTATCATATTACTGCGCCGGCACCTGACGGAGAAGGCTTCGTCAGGTGCATGGGAATGGCGCTGAAAGACGCCGGCATGACCACCGGGGATGTGGACTATATCAACGCCCACGGGACGTCGACGGAACTTAACGATCACATCGAAACAATCGCGATTAAAGAAGTATTTAAAGATCGCGCATATAAGGTCCCCGTGAGCTCTACCAAGTCCATGACCGGTCACCTGTTGGGTGCGGCAGGCGCGGTGGAAGCGGTCTTTTCCGTTCTCAGCATACGGGACCAGGTCTGTCCGCCTACGATCAACTATGAGAACCCGGACCCGGAGTGTGACCTGGATTACGTGCCTAATACGGCACGGAGTCACCAAATCCGCGCCGCCATGTCGAATTCCTTTGGTTTCGGAGGCACCAATTGTACCCTCGTCTTCCGGAAATTTGAAGGATGAAGATCGCGCTGGGGTCGGACCACGCGGGTTACGAGCTTAAAGAATATGTAAAGAACCTCCTGAAGGAATGGGGGTATAGCTGCACCGATGAAGGAACTGACGGAGAAGGCTCGGTCGATTATCCTGATTTTGGTTTCAAAGCGGCAAAGCTCGTTTCGGACGGCATTGCCGAGAGGGGTATCCTCTTTTGCGGAACCGGGGTCGGAATGAGCGTCGTGGCCAACAAAGTGAAAGGGGTGCGTGCGGTCCTCGGTCAGGATTTGTATACGGCGACGCAGAGCCGGCGGCACCTGGACACGAATGTTCTTGTCCTCGGAGGTCGGGTGATGGGAAAGGGACTCGCGGAAGAAATCGTGAAAGTCTGGCTCGAAACCCCCTTTGAAGGAGGAAGACATGAGAAGAGAGTCGACAAAATAAAGGAATGGGAAGATAAACATCTATCAAAGCCATGAAGATGAAGAGCGAGGATGTGAAAGACCGACAGATTTATACGCTGGTGCGAAGCGAAATCGAGCGCGAAGAATACAGCCTGATCCTCATTGCGTCCGAGAATTACGTCGATGAAGAGATACTCGAATTTCAGGGCTGTGTGCTTACGAATAAATATGCCGAGGGATATCCGAGTAAGCGGTATTACAGCGGGTGCGGATTTCTCGATGAAATTGAAAATATTGCCATAGAAAGGGCAAAAGAGCTCTTTCATGCAGAGCATGTGAATGTGCAACCCCATTCCGGCTCGTCGGCAAATATGGCGGTTTTCTATGCCGTCCTCAATCAAGGCGACAAGATACTCGGCATGGATATCGCCCATGGGGGTCACCTTACCCACGGGGCAAGAGTCAGCTTCTCGGGAAAATTTTACAATGCCGTCGGTTATAAGGTTGCCGCCGAGAGCGAGCTGCTTGATTACGATGAGATCCTGAGGATTGCGCGGGCGGAGAAGCCCAAGATGATCATCGCGGGGGCAAGCGCCTATCCCAGGGTCATCGATTTTAAGAAATTCAGGGAGATAGCAGACGATGTGGGCGCTTACCTCACGGTTGATATGGCTCATATCGCGGGGCTGATAGCCGCCGAGTGCCATCCGAGTCCCATGGAGCATGCTCATTTCGTCACTACTACGACACATAAGACCTTGCGCGGACCCAGGGGCGGCCTTGTCTTCTGCAAGAAAGAGTTCGGAAAGGCCGTCGATTCAGCGATATTCCCCGGACTTCAGGGCGGCCCGCTCATGCATGTCATTGCGGCGAAGGCAGTGGCTTTGAAGCAGGCCATGACCGAAGAGTTTCGGGATTACCAGAAGCAGGTAATCGTGAATGCAGCACGACTGGCACGAAATATGGAGCTGCGGGGCTACAGGATCGTCTCCGGGGGCACGGATAACCATCTTTTTCTTATGGATCTTTCAGGAAAGGGGATCACGGGAAAAGAGGCGCAGGAGGCCCTGGAGCCGAGCGGGATCATGGTCAACAAGAACCTCATTCCCTTTGATTCAAAAGGGGCCAACACGACCAGCGGCATAAGGGTCGGCACCCCCGCGGTGACCACCAGAGGCATGAAGGAAAGCGAAATGGACCTGATCGCGGAACTTATGGACAGGGCTTTGACGAATCTTAATAACGAAGAGGTATACAGAGAAATAAAATCCCGGGTCAGAGCTCTTTGCGAGAGGTTTCCCTTTTATTCCCCCATATACGGAATATGATCAGTACCCGCCCCGGCTGGGATTCTTACTTCATGGAGATCGCGCAGATCATATCCAAGAGATCCACATGCAAGAGAAGAAACGTAGGGGCGCTCATTGTGAAAGACAAGAGGATTCTGTCTACGGGTTATAACGGGGCGCCCATGGGGCTCAGGCATTGTACGGAAAGCGGGTGCCTGAGAGAGAGACTCAATGTCGCGGCAGGTGAAAGACATGAGTTGTGCCGGGGGCTTCATGCCGAACAGAATGCGATCATTCAAGCCGCGTATCATGGCGCGTCGATTAAAGACGCTCAACTTTATACCACCCATCTCCCCTGCTCCATATGCACCAAAATGGTGATTAATGCCGGTATTACCACGATATTTTACATTGACGGGTACCCTGACGAACTTGCCGCCGATATGGTGAAGGAGTCGGGTATACTGGTGCAGAAGGTGCAATTGCAGGAAAAAGCAGACGGGACTTCATCATGAAATGTCCTTACTGTGGTCACCCGGAAAGCAAAGTACTTGATTCCCGCATGAGCAAAGAGATGGATACCATCAGGAGGCGGAGGGAGTGCCTGAAATGCGCCAAGAGGTTCTCCACGGCCGAGAGGCTCGAGGAGGGGCTGCCTCTGGTGGTGAAGAAGGACGGAAGGCGTGAAGTCTTCGATGGGGTGAAGGTACTCGGAGGCCTCAAAAGGGCGTGCGAGAAAAGACCTGTCAGTATTACCAACCTCGAAAAAATAGTGCTGCGCATAGAGCATAACCTGAACGAGAAGGGTGAAAAGGAGATCAGGTCCTCCGAGATCGGCTCCATGGTCATGGATGAATTGCGAAAACTCGATGAGATCGCCTATGTGAGGTTTGCATCGGTATACAGGCAGTTCAGGGACATCAATGAATTTATGGATGAGCTGAAGGATCTCGTTCTCAAGAAAAACGAGAGCCAATAACGACAGATGTGAGCCTTTCCCGCGGCTCGCATGGCAGAGGGTTTACCGTGAAAGAAGAAGATTACATGCGCATGGCGCTCTCGCTCGGAAGAAGGGGGCACGGTACCGCCTCCCCCAACCCTATGGTCGGAGCAATACTCGTAAAAGGAAAACATGTGGTGGGCAAGGGATATCACCGGAAGGCGGGTCTTCCCCATGCGGAGATTATCGCCCTTCATGAGGCGAAAGAAGAGGCCCGCGGCGCCACCCTGTACATTAATCTGGAACCGTGCGCCCATCAGGGCAGGACTCCTCCCTGCGTGGATGCGGTCATGAGGGCGGGAGTCAGGAAGGTGGTCGTCTCCATGCTCGACCCCAACCCTCTGGTGAACGGAAAAGGGGTGGAGAGCCTGAGAAAGGGCGGCATAGATACGAAAGTGGGCCTCCTGGAACATGAGGCCAGGAAACTCAACGAAGCATTCATTGCATACATGGAGAAGAAAAGACCCTTCTTCACCCTCAAGGCCGCTGCCAGTCTTGACGGAAAAATAGCGACGAAGACGTGTGATTCCAAATGGATATCGAATGAAGAGTCGCGGCGGTATGTAAATAAGCTGAGATCGGTGACGGACGGGGTGATGATTGGGATCAATACGGTAATCTCGGACAACCCGCTCCTCGTGCCCAAGGTGTCAAAACCCAAAAAAATACCGGTCAGGATTATCCTTGACTCCAAGTTGAGAATACCTCTTGCCTGCGATGTAGTGAAGACCGCAGAGAAGTACCGCACGTGGATCTTCACGTCCGACGAGTCCCGTCATGATAAAGAGGCGCGGTTGAAGTCCTTTGGCGTGGATGTGGTAAAGGTGGGAAAGGACGAGAACGGAAGGGTTTCCCTGAAACAGGTCTGCGACGTGCTCTATAATAGAGAGGTGCAGAGCGTGCTGGTCGAAGGGGGCGGGGAATTGAACAGCACCCTCGTGAAAGAGAATCTCCTCGACAAGCTTCTCATCTTCTATGCGCCTATTCTCATAGGCGGCAAAAATGCCCAGAGTCTCATAGGGGGAAAAGGAATCGATTTTCTCCGGGACGCCCACAAGGTCGATATTGTCGCAGTGAAGAGATTCAAAGAAGATATATTCGTAGAGGCTTATGTTCACAGGGATTATTGAGGATATAGGCGCCATCGCCGATATAAGAAAGCTGACGGGAAGATGGGAGTTCTCCATTCGCACCCATTTGGATCCCCTTGGTATCGTGGAAGGGGACAGTGTGGCGATCGACGGCGTATGTCTGACGGCCACGAGAATTACGGTCGACGGCTTTGTGGCGGACGCGTCTCTGGAGACGCTGGACGTGACAACTCTGAAGGAGAAGAAGCCGGGCATTCTTATCAATGTGGAGCGGGCCATGCGGTCCGACGGACGGTTCGGCGGCCATATTGTCATGGGCCATGTGGACGGAATCGGAACGATCAGGGAGATAAAAGGGGCGGGTGATTCCCTGCGTTTCGAGATAGAAGTCGGTCCCGACACGGCAAGACAAATCGTAAGAAAAGGCTCCATAACCCTTGATGGCGTGAGCTTGACAGTGAACGATCGACATGATAACTTATTTACGGTTAACATAATCCCGTACACCGCATCGAAAACCACACTTCGGGAAAGAAAACAGCGGGATAAACTGAATATAGAGACCGATATCATCGGCAAATATATAGAGAATTTCATGGCGGGAGGCAAAAATCGGGGCCTCGACATGAAATTTCTCTATGACCATGGATATATAAAAGGGGATTGAAATGGCAATTTCGAATATTGAGGATGTAATAGAAGACATCAGAAAAGGAAAAATGGTCATCATTGTCGATGACGAAGATAGAGAGAACGAAGGCGATGTAATGATAGCCGCGGAGATGGTTACCCCGGAAGTCGTTACTTTTATGGCCCGTTATGCCTGCGGCCTCATATGTCTCTCCCTCACGGAAGAGAGAGTGAGGGCCCTCGGGCTTCCCTTGATGGTCCGGGAGAACACCTCCGCCCACAATACCGCGTTCACCGTCTCTATCGAAGCCAAGAAAGGGGTCACTACGGGTATTTCAGCCCATGACCGGGCAAAGACTATACAAGTCGCGATTGACGATGCCACGACGCCGGACGATCTTGCGAAGCCGGGTCATGTCTTTCCTTTAATGGCCAAGAACGGCGGAGTTTTGGTGAGGGTCGGCCATACCGAAGGATCGGTAGATCTTGCGAGGCTTGCGGGTCTGAAACCCGCGGGTGTCATCTGCGAGATCATGAAAGAGGACGGCACCATGGCGAGGATGCCCGATCTCGAGGTCTTCGCGAAAGAACATGACCTCAAAATCGTGGCTATTGCCGACCTGATCAAATACAGGACGAAGAACGAGCGGCTTGTGCGACGGGTGACGGAGACAAAACTGCCCACCCGCTACGGCGGCGATTTCACGCTTATGGGCTATGAAAACGACGTAGACAAAGAAACCCACCTGGCCCTTGTCAAAGGGAATATCACTCCCGATGACGTGGTGCTCGTGAGGGTCCATTCGGAATGCTTTACGGGCGATGTACTCGGGTCCTTGAGGTGTGACTGCGGAGAACAGCTTCAACTGGCCCTGAAGATGATCGAGAAGGAAGAGAAAGGCGTCTTTGTCTACATGAGGCAGGAAGGCAGAGGCATCGGCCTGCTCAATAAATTAAAAGCCTATAACCTTCAGGACAACGGTCATGATACCGTGGAGGCGAACATTGCCCTGGGTTTTTCTCCCGACCTGAGAGATTACGGCCTCGGCGCTCAAATTCTCAATGACCTGGGAGTCAGAAAAATGAGGCTCATTACGAATAACCCGAGGAAAATAAAAGGACTCGAGGGCTACGGTCTGACGGTTGTGGAAAGGGTGCCCATAGAAATGTCGCCGACCAAAGATAACCTTGCTTATCTTAAGACCAAGCAGGAGAAGCTTGGACATATCTTGAATAACATATGAGGAGCCATATATGGTCTATGAGGGGATACTCGATGCAAAAGGCTTCAAATTCGCAATTATCGTAAGCAGGTTCAATAGTTTTATTACGGAAAGGCTCCTTGAAGGCGCCCTCGATGCCTTAAAAAGGCACGGCGCGAAAGAGGGACAGATCGACATCTATAAAGTACCCGGCGCATTTGAAATACCTCTTATGGCAAAGCGGCTCGTCAAAAAGCCGGAGCTGGACGCCGTGATATGTCTGGGAGCGGTGATCAAAGGCGCCACGCCGCATTTTCATTATGTCGCCTCAGAGGTCACCAAAGGCATCGCCCTTGTTTCCCTGGAGAATGAGAAGCCTGTCGCTTTCGGTATTATTACGAGTGAAACCATCGAACAGGCCATAGAGCGGGCAGGAACGAAATCGGGCAATAAAGGGTTCGATGCCGCTCTCACGGCGATCGAGATGGCTAACCTGCTCAAGAAAGGTTAATGTGCGCAGAAGAAAAGCCAGAGAATTAGCATTACGCATGCTTTACCAGTTAGAAACTTACGGAAATGATCCCGAGCGGGCTCTGGCTGCATACTGCGAAAGCTTCCCGTATCAGCCGGATGTAGTGAATTATGCCAAATCAATCCTCCTCGGCGTGACCCGTGAGAGGGAAAGGATCGATCTCTATATTCAGGATGCCTGCGACAACTGGCGGTTGGATCGTATTACCTATGTGGATAAGGGCATCATGAGGCTTTCCATCTATGAGATGCTCTATTCGCCCGATGTGCCGCCGAAGGTGGCGATCGATGAGGCCCTCGAGCTGGCCAAGAAATACGGAAGCGATGAATCCCGTGAATTTATCAACGGTGTACTCGACAGAATAATGAGGGATCACTACAAAGAGAAGGGGCCGGGCTGCGCAGCCACTTCGGCCGAAGGTAGTGGGACATTAAAGGCGGGCTCTTCAGTCTCCTGATCATCTTAAAAAGAGAATACACACGACTAATGCCCCGGAAAACGGACGGGGCCGGCTTGGGGGATATAATGACCCATATAGTGATCGACGGGTATAACTACATGATGAAGATCATAAGTCCCGGAGTTCAGAACGGGTCTCAGGGAGAGACCCTTAGGCGGACCGTACTCGAAAGACTGGCCCGCTACAAGAAAAAAAAGGGCTCCAGGATTACTGTTGTCTTTGATGCCTACAACAGCATGTCTCCTGGAAGACAGCGGGAGAACTATCTTGGCATCGACGTGGTCTACTCAAAAGAAAACGAGACCGCCGATGACGTGATTATCGGCTGGATCAGAGAGGGCAGGGGCAATATAGCGGTGGTTACCTCGGACCGCGCGATTATAGATGAAGCAAAGAAGGCGGGGGTCGCCTTTATGCTTCCCCAACGACTGGACCTGATGATCATGGAAGAGATGACAGGCAAAAGGGATGATTTCATCGAAGAGGATGACCAGTCCTCTCCGAAAAAGGGAAACCCGAGAAAGCTCCCCAAAAAGCTGAGGAAAGCGGCCCATACCATGTCAAAACTGAAGTAAGGTACTCCCCCCTAAGGTATCTCCCCGTCCGATCCTGCGCCTTCCGGATAAACCCATTCCCCCATATTTTTATATTGAAGAGTATTACGCAGTATCTCTTTTCGTCGTTCCAGAAATTGTTCCTTCATCGACCTGAGCCACTCCTGATGCAGAAGCATATGTGCCGGGGAGCCGAACAAGCTGCCCTCTTTCAGGGGGGAGACGGCTCCCGAACCGTCGATAAAGAAAGAACCGTGGCAGATGGTGCAGAGAAATCGCGCCTTATCCATCCGGACTATGGTACACCCGCAGAAGGGGCACCCTCCGGCGGGTGCGGCGGGCTTCATTTCCGAAAAGAGGTCCCCGGCCAATTTTTCCGCCAGGGGGCCGGAGGTCTCTTCGAGGCTGATCTCGCCTGGAAGCGCAGCCTGCAGGTTCATATCGGCCTTTACGGCCAGGCCGAGAAAAGCGGCGAAAGACCTGAGAGTATGGGGGCTTGCCCCAAGCCGGTCCTCCATGCCATAAAGATTCAGGAGTATGCACGGTTTTCCGAAAGTCTTCTCCAGAACTCGATAAAAGAGGAAACCCCGGTCAAGGACCCGCTTGAAAATACTGTGGGCTCCGAGAAAATAGACGGGTGTTGCCATGATGATCCCGTCCGCCTCCGCTATCCGGTCGAGCAGGAAATCCATGTCATCCCCGTGGGGACAGGATTTCCCCGTGACACACGCGTAACAGGCCCGGCAGGGCTCGATGTGAAGAGAGGGCATACGGATGAGCTGAAGGTTGTGTGTCTGCGCCGCCCATCTCCCTATCTCTTTCACCATTACTTCGCAATTTCCGAGCCTGCGGGGGGAGCCCACCAGCCCGAGGATCACTTTCTTTTCCCCAATCTTCATGCCTTCGCCTCTCACTGTAGTCGTTACCACATTATATCAAAACGGGGCCCGTGACACAGCAAGATAAGATGATTTTATGGGTGCTTTCCACGGCAATCCGGAAAAAGGCGGTCCCGCCGCTGCAGTTCCGACCGGAATCGGGAAAGGAGGGTTTTCTTGTCTTGATAATTCAGGGTATTTATGGTACAAACTGTAGGTGCCGAAGAACACTAATATCAATCCTATGAACAAAAATATCTTTGTCTGGCTTTTCATCATTCTCCTGGGCCTTTTTATCTTCAATATCTACTATAAGCCCAAGAAAACATATGAGAATGTCATCTTCAGCGATTTTGTGGAAGCAGTGCAGACCGACAAGATCCAGGCGATCACCATCCAGGGAAGACACATTCTCGGAGCATTCAAAGACGGAAAAGAGTTCAAAAGCTATGCCCCCGACGATCCGGACCTGATGAAGGTATTGAGGGCGCATAATGTCAGGATAAATGCAAAGCCGGATGAGGATTCGGGCCTCTGGCAGAACATCTTTATCTCCTGGTTCCCTATGCTCCTTCTCATCGGGGTTTGGATATTTTTCATGAGACAGATGCAGGCGGGAGGCGGGAAGGCTATGGCTTTCGGCAAGAGCAAAGCAAGACTCGTCACCGGAAAAGAACATAAGGTGACATTTCAGGATGTGGCCGGTATTAACGAAGCAAAGGAAGAACTGCAGGAGATCATCGAGTTTCTCGTCGACCCTAAGAAATTTACGAAACTCGGCGGAAGAATACCCAAGGGCGTACTCCTCGTGGGTCCTCCCGGTACCGGTAAGACCCTTCTCGCCAGGGCTATTGCAGGCGAGGCGGATGTGCCCTTTTTCAGCATCAGCGGCTCCGATTTCGTGGAGATGTTCGTAGGCGTGGGGGCGTCCAGGGTAAGAGACCTTTTTAACCAGGGAAAGAAACACGCGCCCTGCATTATCTTCATCGATGAGATCGATGCCGTCGGGAGACACCGGGGCGCCGGCCTCGGGGGTGGCCACGATGAACGGGAGCAGACCTTGAACCAGCTTCTCGTGGAAATGGACGGCTTTGAATCGAATGAAGGGGTAATCGTCATGTCTGCGACGAACAGGCCGGATGTGCTGGACCCTGCGTTGCTCAGACCGGGCAGGTTCGACCGCCAGATCGTAGTTTCCATACCCGATGTGAAAGGAAGGGAAGCGATACTCAACGTCCACACCAGGAAGACTGTAGTGGCGCCCAATGTGGAGCTGTCCGTGATTGCCCGCGGCACACCCGGGTTTTCAGGCGCAGACCTGGAGAACCTTGTAAATGAGGCCGCGTTGCTCGCTGCCCGCATGAATAAGAAAGAGATCGAGATGGACGATTTCGAGCACGCGAAAGATAAAGTGCTCATGGGTGTTGAGCGCAAGAGCCTGATTATTCCTTTCCAGGAGAGGAAGAATGCCGCCTTTCATGAGGCGGGTCATGCCCTGGTGGCGAAGATGATCCCCGGGTCCGACCCAATTCATAAAGTTACGATTATTCCACGTGGACGTGCCCTTGGTATTACACAGCAGCTGCCTATCGATGAGAGGCATACCTATTCCAAGTCTTACCTTCTTGAGAATATTACAATACTCCTGGGTGGGCGGGTCGCGGAGCAGCTTGTGCTCAACCACGAAACCACAGGGGCCGGCAACGACATCGAGAGGGCGACCGAGATCGCGCGGAAAATGGTGTGCGAGTGGGGCATGAGCGACAAGCTCGGACCCCTCAATTATGGAAAGAAGGAAGAGCATATCTTCCTCGGCAGAGAAATAGCGCAACACCGGGATTTCAGCGAGAACACCGCTCAAGACATCGATGCCGAATTAAGACGGATCGTGACGGATTGTTTCGAGAGGGCGAAGGGCCTTCTCTTGGATAATATGGGTTCCCTCCATGCCATCGCCAACAAGCTTCTTGAAAAGGAAGTGCTCGATGGCCAGGAGATAGAGGCATTAATCAGGGAAAGTTCAAATGAAGAGGAAGTTGCTATGTAAAAACAGGCCTCTCGTAATGGGAGTGCTGAATGTTACACCCGACTCCTTTTCAGACGGGGGGAGATTTCTCGATCCCCATACCGCAGTGCAGCATGCCCTTCATATGGTCGAAGAAGGCGCCGACATCATCGACGTGGGAGGGGAGTCCACGAGGCCCTTTTCGAGCCGTACCGGCGTAGACGAAGAACTCACACGGGTAATTCCCGTTATCGAACAAATCCGTTCCCGCTCCGATGTGATGATATCTGTAGATACTTATAAAGCAAAGGTTGCCGAAGAGGCTTTTCGGGCAGGGGCTGACATGGTGAATGACATAAGCGCTCTCATGTTCGATCCGTCTATGGCCGAGACGGTGAGCAGCCTTGGAATGTACGTGGTCCTGATGCACATAAAGGGGACTCCGGAGAATATGCAAAGCGATCCTGTCTATGAAGATGTAATCGCCGAAGTGACCGAGTTCCTGCGGGAAAGGACGTCCTTCGCCCTGAGTTGCGGGATTGAAGAAGAGCGTATCATCCTTGACCCGGGTATCGGATTCGGGAAACGGGTGGAAGACAATTTGCGGATCCTGAAGGAGCTTCGCCGGTTCAGGGAATTAGGCCGACCTCTTCTCGTAGGCACCTCCATGAAAACCTTTATAGGAAAAGTCACCGATACGCCCGTTGAAGGGAGACTTGAAGGGACGTTGGCCAGTGTAGCCCTCTCTTTGTGGAATGGCGCCGATATCGTGAGGGTCCATGAGGTGGGAAAGACACGTAAGGTCGCCCTGCTCGTAGACGCCGTCCTGAAGTCATGATAACGGCTTTCCGATGGCAGGACGTCTTCGATATATTGATCGTAGCCTTCATCATCTATCGCACCTTTCTCCTCGTGAAAGGGACCAGGGCGAGCCAGCTTATTGTCGGCGTCATCATAATAGTATTCGTATTTTACCTTTCCAAAAAGCTTGAACTCTTTGCCCTCGGGTGGATTCTCAATAATTTCGTAAGCTCCCTTATTCTCGTAATTGTCGTGGTATTTCAAAATGAGATCAGGAGGGTGCTCCTCGCCCTGGGAAGGAGCCCCTTTTTCAAAAAGATTACCTATGTGGAGGAGACCCTGTTTTTTGATGAGCTGTCAAACGCATGTGTTGCCCTTGCGAAAAAAAAGACGGGAGCGCTCATAGTGATCGAGCGTGAGGTGGGGCTCGAAGAATTTATGGAAATAGGCGTCCGTCTGGACGCTGAGGTAAACACGGAGCTCATATTGAGTATTTTTCAATATTCCTCTCCCCTTCACGACGGTGCAATGATCATCAGGGAAGGGAGAATAAGGGCGGCGAGCTGTATCCTCCCCCTTACCATGAAGGATACGATAGACAAGCAGTTAGGCACCCGCCACAGGGCCGCCATAGGCATCACCGAAGTGACCGATGCGGTTACATTGGCCGTGTCCGAGGAGAAGGGGAGGATCTCTTACGCCTTTAAGGGTGAATTTCATTGGGATATGGACGGGGAGACCCTCAAAAAGGTGCTCAGGGAGCTTCTGAGATGATGAGGCTATGGTCGGACGGGGGCAGTAATGAGATTGGTTAAGGATTATATTCTCAAGGACCTGAAACTCAAGGCGCTGTCGGTCATTCTGGCGGGCATGCTCTGGTTCGCAATATCTTACATAGGGGAATCGAAGATGACCGTATCGGTCCCCGTGATCGTGGAATACCTGGGGAAAGGGCTATTGATCAGCAAGATGGACTCCGATGCGGTGCTCGTTACGATAGGCGGACCCATTTCCATACTCAAAAACTTGAGGGCCCGCGACATAAGGCTTAAAATAAACCTGTCGGGAGCAAGGGAGGGGTCGCAGGTCCTTTCCCTCGATAAGGGGAGCGTGACCGTACCCAAGGGAGTCAAGGTCGAAGAGGTAAAACCCGATTACCTGGCTATCAATATCGATAAAGCTGTGGAGAAGAAGCTCAGGGTTATTGTAAAATTAGACGAGAAGTGGGTCCACCTCTACGACGTGAAGTCATGCTATCCTGCTTACGTGCTGGTGGAGGGGGCCGGGCAAGAGCTGTCGAAGGCGCGTGAAATAGAGACGGTTCCGGTGGAAGGGGAATTCTCTCGAAAAGAAGAGGAAATGGATGTGCCTTTGTCGGCAAAGGGGATGGATATTAGAAAAATGAATCCCGAGACGGTGAGGGTCCGCATAAGGAGGAAGTGACATGGAGAGGAGACTTTTCGGCACCGATGGTATACGGGGGATTGCCAATGTACACCCTATGACATCGGAAATGGCCCTGAAGCTGGGCCGCGCGGTATCTTATATCTTTAAAGAACGCCACGGAAGGGGCAGAATTGTGGTGGGGAAGGATACAAGGCTCTCGGGATATATGCTGGAGACGGCCATTGCCTCGGGCATCTGCTCGATGGGTCTTGACGTATGGCTCGTAGGACCCCTCCCCACGCCCGGGATCGCCTTTATCACGAGCAGCATGAGAGCGGATGCGGGCATTGTAATCTCGGCATCTCACAACCCTTACCAGGATAACGGAATAAAAATCTTCTCCGGAGATGGATTCAAACTCCCTGACGAACTCGAATATGAGATCGAGAAGATGATGACCGACGGTACCCTCGATACCCTTCGGCCCACGGCCAATGAGGTTGGGAAGGCTCACAGGATCGACGATGCAGTGGGGAGATATATCGTCTTCCTTAAGAATGTTTTTCCTCAGGATTATTCCCTCGACGGACTAAAAATTGTAGTCGACTGCGCTCACGGGGCCGCATACAAAGTTGCACCGAGTGTATTCGAGGAATTGGGCGCCCACGTCGTAGCGGTAGGGGTTGACCCGGACGGCGAGAACATCAATAAAGATTGCGGAAGCCTCTATCCGGAGCTTCTCAGGGAGATGGTGATCGCCCATAACGCCCATATCGGGATCGGTCTTGACGGAGATGCCGACAGGGTTATTTTTGTGGATGAAAGGGGCCGGGTCATAGACGGGGACGGAGCTATGGTCATTATAGGCAAAGACCTCAAACGGAAGGGAGCGTTAAAAAAGAATACGGTAGTGGCGACCATAGCGAGTAACATGGGTGTCGAGACGTGTCTTAGATCGGAGGGCGTGCGTCTCCTCAGGACAAATGTGGGTGACCGGTATGTTCTGGAGGCCATGCTGAAGGAAGGCCTGAATCTCGGGGGAGAGAAATCGGGTCATATCGTATTCCTTGACCATAATTCGACTGGAGACGGTATGGTGACGGCGCTTAAAATGCTGAGTGTCATGATCGAAAAAGAGCAGAGTCTCGGCGACCTCCTCGCGGGATTCGAGGAATTTCCCCAGATAGAAAAAAATGTGAAGGTGCTCCGGAAGACGCCGGTAGAAGATTGCCCACGCCTCACGAGTGTCATCGAGTCAGTCAAAGAAAAGCTCGGAGAAGACGGCAGGGTGGTGGTGCGGTACTCTGGCACGGAAATGAAGCTCAGGGTCATGGTCGAAGGGATCGACAAGGACCTTGTCACCGGTTTCGGAGAGGAGATAGCGGAGTCGGCACGGCAAGAGCTCGGAGGAGAATGATATGCCTGAGCTCATGGTAAACATCGATCATGTGGCGACTTTAAGAGAAGCCCGCGGCACATCCTACCCGGACCCGGTCCATGCGGCGGGTATCGCGGAGATGGCCGGAGCTTCCGGGATCATCATCCATCTGAGAGAGGACAGGCGTCATATAAAAGACCGGGATCTGACGATCTTAAGGAGCGTGATAAAGACCAGGTTGAATCTTGAAATGGCGGCAACCGACGAAATGGTCGAGATTGCGCGGCAGGTGTTGCCCGACATGGTCACCCTCGTCCCGGAGAAGAGGGAGGAGCTGACCACTGAAGGCGGCCTCGATGCGAAGGGACTTTCCGGAAAACTGGGGAGGGCGATCGATTCAATAAAAGAAAAGGGTATAAAGGTCAGCCTCTTTATCGACCCCGAAGAGGAACAGATAGGGGCCGCAAGTTCATTGGGCGCGGACATGATCGAGATACACACAGGCGCTTACAGTGATGCACCCGACGAATACCTGAGGCGGGAGGAGCTCCACAAAGTCATGCGCGCCGCACGCAAAGGTAAAGAGCTCGGCATGGGAGTCAACGGCGGCCATGGTCTCCATTATCATAATGTAAAGGAGATCGCCGCCATACCCGCCATCGATGAACTAAGCATCGGTCACGCCATAATCGCACGGGCCATTTTCGTGGGTCTCGACCGCGCGATACGCGACATGATCAGCCTTATCAGACAATGAACAGAAGTTCGGGCAAGTCTCTCGAGCCGTCTCTCCCTCTGGAAAGAGGTGTAACGGCCGGTCCGCGAATCCCGGAGGGTCAAGGGTAATGGTGGGCGTCGATATCGTGGAAGTATCGAGAATAGCTGCTGCCGTGGAACGGTACGGGGAGCACTTCCTCAGGAAAATTTTTACCGAAGAGGAAGTTGCCTATGCAAGGAGAAAGAAAAACATCTATCAGTCCCTCGCGGGCAGGTTTGCGGCGAAAGAGGCCTTCATGAAAGCCCGGGGAAGAGGGCTTCCATGGAGAGAGATCGCGGTCCATGAAACCGGGGGCAGGCCTTTTATAATGTTTCAGGGCCAAAAATATGAAGGAATCAGTATCTCCCATGAAAAGGCATATGCCGTCTCTGTAGTAATCCTATGACAAGGAGTATGGTATGAATGTGCTCTCTCCTGAAAGAATGGCGAAATACGATGCATACGCGATCAAGAGTTGGGGAATACCGTCCTCCGTCCTCATGGAGAACGCCGGGCGCTCCACCTATCGACTCGTGAAGGAACGCTACCTCCGAGCGGGAAACAAGGTGGCGGTAGTGTGCGGAAGGGGCAACAACGGCGGTGACGGATTTGTAATCGCCCGTTATGCATTGAGAGACGGCTTTCCCGTGAAAGTCCTCCTTGTGGGACCGCAGGCCGGTCTTAAAGGGGACGCCGAGCTTAACATGAGGCTTTATAAGTCACTTGGGGGAGAGATCGTGGAGGTGCGAGACGGTTCTCTTCACTCCCCGGAGCAGGATCTTGAAGAGTCGGATATCATCATCGATGCGATTTTCGGCACCGGTCTCTCCAAGGCAGTCAGCGGGATCGAGGCTATGGCCATAGAGGCCATAAACTCTTCGGGGAAACCTGTAGTGGCCGTCGATATCCCATCGGGGATCGACGGGAGGAGCGGAGCGCCTTTGGGCGTTGCAGTGAAAGCAATCCACACGTTTACTTACGGTTATCTCAAACTGGGGCAACTCTTCTATCCCGGTGCAACTCATGCGGGCAGGATTACGGTTATCGATATTTCCCTGCCGGTTCACGGCGAAGCAAAGCTCGGTGTAGACGCCCAAATGGTCGACGGGGAGATGTTGAGGAGCTTCTTCAGGACCAGGGCACCCTGGTCGCACAAAGGGACCTTCGGCCATGCAGCGGTGATCGCAGGCTCGTCCGGAAAGACAGGTGCTGCCGCCATGACATCCCTCGCTGCCCTCAGGATAGGCGCGGGCCTCGTCTCTCTCGTAATTCCTGAATCCCTTAACGCCATAATGGAAGTGAAGCTTACCGAGGCGATGACCTACCCGGTCCCCGACGAAGGAACGGGACACCTCGGTCTTTCTTCCTATGACCGGATAACCGAATTCGTGCGTGATAAGGATGTAATCGTCATCGGTCCCGGACTTTCACAACACGAGGAGACCTCGGAGGTGGTGAGGAGGCTCTACGTGGAGACGGATAAGCCGTTTGTAGTCGATGCGGACGGCATAAATGCCTTTATAGGCCATGAAGACCTTATAAGTGAGGCGGGGAGGGACGCGGTATTCACCCCCCATCCGGGAGAGCTGGGACGCATCATGGGCCTCAGTCCTGCTGAAATAAACGGGGACCGGATGACTGCCGGGAAGAAGTTTCTGGAAAAAACGGGAGTTACCCTCGTACTTAAGGGTGCGAGGACCATGGTTTTCGATAAGGACGGAGAGGTGTTCATTATCCCTACGGGCAATCAAGCCTTGGCAAAAGGCGGAAGTGGTGATATACTAACTGGTTTCATCGGAGGATGTGCGGCCCAGGGGTATTCATTGCGGGAATCCGCTCTTTTGGGAGCTTACCTGCATGGTTATCTGGCGGACCGCCACGTGGAAGGGTCGAGCGATATGGATCTTCTGGCGGGCGACCTCCTTCACGGGGTCGGCAAAGCTTTAAGGGATATACAAGGTGGAGCGGATAGAATTTACATCGAGAAGTGCCTCTGATACATGGGATATCGGCGAGCATATCGGGAGGCACGCTCGCAGAGGCGACTGCTTTGCCCTCTATGGCGATCTCGGCGCAGGCAAGACGCAATTAGTGAAAGGCCTTGCCCGGGGACTGGGGGTCCCGGATTGGCTTTATGTAGTGAGTCCGTCCTTTACCCTTATGAATCTCTATGAAGGCTCCTGTACGCTTTGCCACGTCGATCTGTACAGGATCGATGGAGCCGAGGCGGACGATCTCGACATGGCCGCCTACCGGGAAACGGGTGTCGTGGTAGTGGAGTGGGCCGGGAGGAGCAGGTGGTCCGAAGAGACGATAAAGATTTATATAGAATGCCCCGGAGATGAAGACCGAATAATCAGATTGGAGGTAGAGGATGTTAGTCGTGCAGAAATATGGCGGAACTTCCGTAAAGGATGTTGAGCGGATTCGTAATGTTGCACTGAGGGCCATAGAGTACAAAAAACGTGGCAACGATATGGTGATAGTGGTTTCAGCTATGTCGGGAGAGACGGACCGGCTTCTCACCCTTGCCCACCAGATCGCCAAATTTCCGGATGAGCGGGAGGTCGATGTCCTCATATCGACAGGCGAGCAGGTAACATCCGCTTTGCTCGCGGTTACGCTCAAGGAGATGGGATATGATGCCGTCTCTGTCCTGGGTTCTCAAATCCCGATTCTTACCGATTCCAGTTTCGGAAAAGCACGGATAGAAAAGCTGGAAGACGTGAGGATATTCGGTGAGCTGAAAGAAGGAAAAATTGTGGTGGTCCCCGGGTTTCAGGGGGTGGATGAGGACGGCAATATCACGACCCTCGGCAGGGGAGGCTCAGACACGACTGCCGTTGCCCTGGCAGCGGGCCTTAAGGCAGACCTTTGCGAAATATATACGGACGTGGACGGCGTCTATACCACGGACCCAAATATCTGTGAAAAAGCGCAAAGGCTCGATAGAATTTCTTATGACGAGATGTTGGAGATGGCCGGCCTGGGGGCGAAAGTGCTCCAGATACGGTCGGTCGAGCTCGCACAAAAATATAATGTCCCCCTTATGGTAAAATCTTCTCTTGTGGAGGGAATAGGGACACTCGTATGTGAGGAGGGAACGATGTCAATGGAGAAGGTCGTAATATCCGGAGTAACATACAGCAAGAATGAGGCAAAGATCACGGTGAGCTCTGTTCCCGACAAACCGGGCATAGCCGCAGAGATCTTCACCGCTCTTTCCGATGCCAATATCGTCGTCGACGTGATCGTGCAGAACGTAAGCCATGGGAGCCTGACGGACATTACCTTTACCACGGCAAGGGCCGATGCGAAGAAGGCTTATAAGCTCATGGAAGAAAAGGCGGCCCAGGTGGGCGCACTACAGGTGACCATGGACGACAGCATCGCCAAAATAAGCATCGTGGGCAGGGGCATGATATCCCACGCGGGCATCGCGTCGAAGATGTTTGCCGTTCTTGCAAAAGAAGGCATTAATATTGAAGCCATCACTACCTCCGAAATCAAGGTTTCCTGCGTGATCGAGAGCAAGTATGGTGAGCTCGCGGTGCGGGCGCTGCATACGGCCTTCGGATTGGATGCAGAGGACGTGCAGGAGGAGAAGTGAGGGTCGAGTTTTACGACACCACCTTGAGGGACGGAGCCCAATCAGAAGATATCTCCTTCTCCCTTACCGATAAATTGAGAATTACCGAGAAGCTCGACGACTTCGGAATACATTTCATCGAAGGCGGCTGGCCGGGCTCGAATCCGAAAGACCTCAACTATTTCAAAGAAGTGAAACACCTTACCCTAAAGAACGCAAAGATCACCGCCTTCAGTATGACTATGAAAGCTCAAGGGAGGCCGGAGGACGATGAGGTCGTGCGGGCGGTACTGGAAGCCGATACCGAATATGTCACAATCGTAGGCAAGAGCTGGGACCTCCACGTGAGGGACGCATTGAAGGTGAGCCTCGATACGAATCTCAGGATGATAGACGGAACGATCCGTTATCTCAAAGGACAGGGCAAGACGGTCTTTTTCGATGCTGAGCATTTTTTCGACGGGTACAGGAGGAACCAGGCCTATGCGATGAAAGTGCTTGCGGCCGCCCATGAAGCGGGGGCTGACGTCCTGGTCCTTTGCGATACCAACGGCGGGACCATGCCCTTTGAAATCTTTTCTGCTGTTGAGAAAGTGGGCGAGGTTACAGGGGCTGTTCTCGGGATCCATACCCATAACGATACGGAAATGGCGGTGGCCAATACGCTCATGGCGGTGCAGGCCGGATGTGTTCACGTACAGGGCACCATAAATGGGTACGGTGAGAGATGCGGTAACGCGAATCTCTGCTCCATTATGGCGGGCGTGATCCTCAAGATGGGCCACACCGGAATAGAGAAAGAGAAGCTGAAGAGACTGAGGGAGCTGAGCCTTTTTGTCGATGAGATGGCCAATTTCATCCCCGATAAACACAGGCCCTATGTGGGAGAGAGCGCCTTTGCCCATAAAGGCGGGATTCACGTCAGCGCGGTGCGCAGGAACTCCGAAACCTACGAGCATATCGTACCGGCCCTCGTGGGTAACGTGCAGCGGGTCCTTATCTC
Organism: Syntrophorhabdaceae bacterium; assembly: GCA_036504895.1. Classification (NCBI taxonomy): domain Bacteria; kingdom Pseudomonadati; phylum Thermodesulfobacteriota; class Syntrophorhabdia; order Syntrophorhabdales; family Syntrophorhabdaceae; species Syntrophorhabdaceae bacterium. The sequence goes on along the minus strand of DASXUJ010000062.1, from coordinate 50,291 downwards.
CGATCTGTCAGGAGAGAGCAGCATCCTCTATAAGGCGAAAGAGTTCAATATCGACATCGGAAAGGACAAAAAACTTGCAAGAGAGGTAGTGAAGAAAGTAAAAGACCTCGAGATGTTCGGCTATCAATTCGAAGGCGCCGAGGGATCCCTCGAGCTTCTTATCAAAAAAAGCCTGGGGATTCATAAGAAATATTTCGATCTCATAGGCTTTCGCATTATAGTGGAGAAGAAGGAGCGTAACCATCCTGTATGTGAGGCCACCATACTCGTAAAGGTGCACGACAGGGTCGAGCATACCGCCGCCCTGGGAACGGGCCCCGTAAATGCCCTTGATAACGCACTGAGAAAAGCCCTTTGCAAAATTTACCCGGTTCTGGAAGAGATGGAGCTGGTCGATTACAAGGTAAGGGTCCTGTCGACGAAGGACGGCACCGGAGCGCCCACCAGGGTCCTCATAGAGAGCAGCGACGGAAAGCGCACCTGGGGAACAGTGGGGGTGTCGGAGAACATTATCGAGGCGAGCTGGCAGGCACTGGTGGACAGTATCGACTATAAACTGCTCATCGAAGAGGAGAGAGTCAGGTGAAGAAGTTTCTCGACATACGGGATGCGACAAAAGAGCTTAACATAGTCCGGTCTCTTGCAAGCTACCGGAAACCATTTCAGGTGGTGGGAACTTACAGGCTCATTGACGACGGGTTGAGGCCGGAAGCTACGGTGATTATCAAAACTACCGACCGGGAGATGCACGAAGCATCCACAGGGGTCGGACCGGTCGATGCGCTCGCGAATGTGCTCAAAAAATCTCTCGGGTCCATATTCCCCGCGATCCAGGGGATCAAGCTCGTCGACTATTCTTCGCGTATACATGAATCCAGGACAGGCACCGCCGCGCAGGTCGAAGTGTCGGTCATATTTACGGACGGCACTGAGATATGGAGCGTCACCGCCATCTCCCCGAATATCAACATGGCATCCTTTATTGCCCTGCTCGACGGATTCGAATACGCCGTGGTCGCCGGCGGGAATTCGGACTGATCGTGCCCACCATATTCTAAAGATTTTCTTTCAACAGACGAAAACATTTTGTATACCGGGTGCTCCTTATCCACTCCTTTCCTGCAGGTATAGGATGGATGGAGCTCAATCCAGGAGTCGTGAATACCCACGCTGGTAAGAGACAGAATGGAAAATCGTAAAGCGGAAATCTTGTTCGCCGAGGATAGCAAGGCCCAGGCCGAGCTGCTGAGAGGAATACTAAGCGCGGCAGGCTATGCGGTACGTGCGGCGGAAAACGGGCTGCAGGGGCTGTATGAGTTGGCAAAGACAAGGCCTGACCTCATCATCAGCGATGTATGGATGCCGAAGATGAACGGCTACGAATTCTGCCGTGCCATTAAAGCCGATAAAAGGCTCCAGAACATTCCCGTCATCCTGCTCACTTCCATGTCGGAGCTGAGGGACGTGATACAGGGTCTTGAAGCGGGCGCCGACTTTTACCTGACAAAGCCCTATGACGAGAAATTGCTTTTATTGACCATAGAGACAATACTGGGAAGGAAGGGCGCCGGAGTGCCTCAGGGGCCCAACGGAATCAAGGCAGTGGTGAAGATGGGCGTGGGGGATGACACCCGCACGATTTCAGTGGAGCCCCAAAAGATCGTAAACTTTCTTCTCTCCACGTATCAGAATATGCTCCATCAGAACAAGAACCTCGAGCAGACGAGGCTCGAGCTGAGAAAGCTGAATAACCATCTCGAAGAGAGGGTGAAGGAAAAGACGCTCGTCCTCGAAGAGGAGATCATAGAGCGGAAAAAGATCGAGGAAGCCTTGGTTAAATCGGAAGAAAACTACCGCTCCATATTCGAAAATGCAATGGAAGGGTTATTCCAGTATGCCCCCGACGGCATGTTTTTGAGTGTCAATCCCGCCTTCGCACGTATGTTCGGGTATGATTCGGCAGAGGAGATGAAAGAGACGGTCCATGCCGGTCGTGTTCAGTATTCCACGGGCACGGACGAGGGGGCGGCATTCTCGGAGGTAATCGCCGCGCAGGGATCGGTGCTTCATTTGGAGACAAAGGCATCTCGCGTGGACGGCACAGAGATATGGATCGACCTGAGCGCCCGAGCGGTACGTGACGGGAAGGGCGCCATTCTCTATTACGAAGGCAATGCGGAAGATATCACGGAACGTAAACGGGCGAATGAGGCATTGAGGGAAAGTTATGAAAGCCTGAGGAAGACCCTCGACAGCACGGTGAGGGCCCTCGCCACGACTATAGAGATGCGGGATCCTTATACGGCGGGCCATCAAAGGCGCGTGGCACAGCTTGCCTGCGCGATAGGCAACGAACTGGGCTGGTCGGAAGACAGGCTGGAGGGGTTGCAGGTTATCGGCTTCCTCCATGATATCGGGAAAATAGTCGTACCGGCGGAGATACTGTCCAAGCCGGGACAGCTTAACGACCTTGAGTACAGCATGATAAAGGTCCACCCTCAGGTAGGCTACAATATTTTAAAGGATATCGAATTTCCGTGGCCCGTCAATGTAGCGGTGCTGCAGCACCACGAGAGACTTGACGGCTCCGGATATCCAGAAGGCATCAAAGGAGAGGCCCTTATATTGGAGGCGCGGATCCTTGCGGTGGCCGACGTAGTCGAATCCATGGCATCCCATAGACCGTACAGACCTGCCCTGGGTATTAAGATGGCCCTGAGAGAGATATCGGGCAATAGGGGCGCTCTCTACGACGCCTCGGTGGTCGACGCCTGCGTGAAGCTATTCGAAAGAGGCGATTTCATCCTCGGGTGAGACAAAGCGGCAGATATCCGTTACCGTGGTTCCTGCGTGACTATCGCGGCGATTGTACGTTCGGTTCCCAGAACAATAAGCGGCTCTTTTCCAGGGTCGAGCCAATCCAGGATACGGAGCATGTCCTTTTCCGATAGGGCCACGCATCCTGACGTAGCCTCTCCGGGCTTCTTCCAGAGGTGGACGAATATGGCGCTCCCCAGACCTTTCACTACGGGGTTCCTGTTGTATCCTATGACGAGGCCGTACTTGTAGAGGTGGTCTCGCCTCCGGAGCTCTTCAAAGGAAGCGGCGGTGGTCCGATCTTTTTCCATCCATTGGTTATAATCGGGGGAAAGGGGGTCATCCACCCACACGTCATGCTCCAGGGCCTGTCGATAGGGCATTTTTGAATCGATCTTCGGGGAGTAGCCGAAAGCGAACTCGAGAGGGTAAATGCCTGAAGGCGTTTTGCCGTCGCCCTCTTTCTTCTTGCCCGGACCGGCAAAGCCGTTTCGGCCGATCGCTGCCGGCATGGGAGGGGAGGGCATCTTCCACCATGTGCCTTCCCTTTCGAGAAGGCACACAGAGACGGACCCTTGATTGCCTGACGCAATAATTAACTGAGTAGATCTTGTGGGGATGGCGGTGAAGGGATAGCTCAGAGGAAAAAGATCTTTGCCGACGGATTGCTTCTCTGAGGCGCCCCAGTCAACGCGAAGCGCTCCCAAAGCCATTGCCAGGAATATTGCCGCAATGCAAAGGAAGGAGGTATTGAAAGGCGTCAGCATAACCCGCTTCTCCATCCGAATTCTACTTAAGGAGGAAAGAGAAGGGGGCCGCGTTACTCCGGGACATCAGTTCATCTGCCGTCGAAGAGACCAGCAGCCGGAGAAGGGAGAATGGCTTTTTTGCCCGGATCAAAACGGGTTTTCCCTTGATATTGAGTGTCTTCTTAAGATCATCCCGGCAATCATAGAAGGTGCCGATGCGGTCCACGAGCTTCAGCTCCATTGCGCGGGTCCCCGTAAATATCTTTCCATCAGAAAGGGCCCTCGCTTTTTCGAGGGTCAGTCCTCTGCCCGCGGCCATATCGGAGATGAACTGCTCATGAATGTCCTTGAGGATTTGCTCAAGGTAAGCCTTTTCTTCAGGACGCATTTTTCTGAAGGGCGAGCCCACATCTTTGAATTCTCCCGCTTTGAGCGTATTGGTCTGGATCCCTATCTTTTTCAGAAGGTCTTCGACGACCGTCTGTTCCATGATTACACCTATACTCCCCGTTATGGTCGAGGGATTTGCATAAATACGGTCCCCGGCGCTTGCGATATAATATCCCCCCGAGGCACACACGGAACCCATGGAGACAAAGACCTTCTTCTTTTCCCTGAGCTTCCGGACCTCCCGGAATATCTCCTGTGTCGGACCTACCGATCCTCCGGGCGAGCTGATCCTTAAAATGACCCCTTTGATTGAATCGTCCTCCCTGAAACGGACGATCTCATCCATGGTCTCCCCTGACCGGGTGATAACCCCTTCGATCTCGACGACCCCTATTTTGTCGCCCAGGCCTCCGCTCACCAAACCAATAGTAAATGCGCCTGCGAAGACAACTACGATGATTACGAGGAGAATCAAAAGAGTCTTCTTTGTCCGTGACATGGAAACCCCCTTTTACCGTTGCGTGTGGTTAGCTTCAATGGCGTCCGGCGACGCGCCTGCGAGCGCAGGCGGTCCCTTCTTCCTCAGGATCACTTTACCGAAAGGCCTTCGCTGTATGAGGACAGCCAATTTTATCTTCGTCAGCTCGAGCATTCCGAGAATGGTCGCCACTTTCTCGGTCTGCTCTTCCTCGCCATCGACGCTCCAGACATACAGGCCGGAGGTATCGAGCACCTCCCTCAGCGCCTTTATCTTTTCTTCGAGCGTGGGCTTTATCTCCCGTACCTCCAGATATCTTTCTTCCTTATTCCTGAGAAGCTCGAAGAAGAGCCCTGAGAGATGAAGAAGGTCGTATTCCATCTCCCGATCGAGGGTTCTGACTCCGCGGCCGAATACGTCCCTGCCGAGCAGGGGCAGCTCATCGATTGCCTGGGACATGTTCCTGATCTTCTCATATTCTATGATACGCTCCACGAACTGCTCGGCTTGGTTTTCTTCGGAGGTATCATCGTCCGAGGGGAGTAGCATTTTCGATTTGATGAAGATAAGGAGGGAAGCCATCTCTATAAAATCCTCGGCAACTCTCAAATTCATTTCCGTCATGAGATCGACATACTGAAGAAACCTGTCCGTGATGGAGGCCAGAGGAACATCCCAGATACTTACTTTATTTTTCTTGATGAGGGTGAGAAGAACCGCCAGGGGGCCTTCGTAACACGCTACACTTACCTCAAGAGGCGTCGGAAGCCCGTTCATCGGCCGTCCTCCTCCCCGCAAGGAATTCGCTCACAAAACCTATTTCTTCGTCTCTGGTCTTCAGGTTGTGGTCGATTTTTACCTCCCTCAGCTTCTCCAGTATCTCCCTGTAAATCGGACCTTCTCTCACGCCCATTTTTTTCAGGTCTTCTCCGGAAAGGATGGGATTGAAGGTATCGGTATAGGTAATATAGTGTGACAGGGACTTTTTGATCTCTTCCGATCTGGTTCGCGCCATGGTAAAAAGTATGGCCTCCTGGGAAAGCCCCTCGTATATCCTGTAGGCTTCACTCCTCTTCATGGTCTGAATTGCAGGGGTGAGCCGTGTAATGGCCTCTCTCGTTCGCACCATATCATCGATAATTTTCCGTTTCAGCCGTTCCGTCATCTCCGTTTTTCGGCAAAACTCGGAAATCTCCGAAGGTTTCGTATGTTCCACGAGACCCAGCACATAAAGGGCGATCCTATCGCAGGGCCTGTCCTTGTAGAGAAGTTCGTACCATGTGTACACATCATGGATCTGGTGAAAGAGCTTCTCCTTTTCCCTGTCGAAAACGAGATAAGATGATATGAACCTCAGGACATCCAACTCCTGAAGCCTTCGCAGGATTTTTTCCGGCTCTTCCTCGAGGAGGATGAGAGAGAGCTCGGCCCAGAGCCGTTTGCCCCGGATTCTCGCAAGAAAATTCATTTTGACCGTATTCTTTATGAGATTCATGGTATGCTTGCCTATTTGGAACCCGAACCGGTGCTCGAACCTTATGGCCCTGAAGACCCTCGTTGGATCTTCCACAAAGCTCAGGCTGTGGAGGACCCTGATGGTCTTGTCTTTGATGTCCCGTTGTCCCCCGAAGAAATCGATGAGCTCCCCGAAATTATTCTTGTTGAGAGATATGGCCAGGGTATTGATCGTGAAATCGCGCCTGTGGAGGTCAAGTTTCAGGGAACTATGCTCGACTATGGGAAGGGCCGCGGGTGCCTTGTAATATTCGAGTCGGGCCGTGGCAATGTCGACTTTGAAGCCGTCCCCATAAATTACTTTGGCAGTGGCGAATTCGGTGTGGGGCCTTACTTTTACCTTGAAGGACTTTGCCATTTCATCGGCGAACTTCACGCCGTCTCCCTCGACTACAATATCTATATCGTAATTATCTATGCGCAGGAGAAGATCTCTCACGAAACCTCCGACCAGAAAAGTGTGGTAGCCCATGGAATCGGCAAGGGCGCCTATATCGGTAAGCCTCTGGAGCGTCTTTCGGTCGAGTCTCTCGTCCATCAGCTTTCTCACGTTTTTGTGCTTCTGGTATAGGTCGTGAGATTCGAGTTTTCCGAGAATTGCCTTTGCAATCTCGTCTTCGAGGACCTTGAGCAGATCCGTACGCGTGATAGCGCCGATCAGCGCTGCTTCCCTCACCACGGGCACGAACCTCTGGTTGTTGCCGATAATGATCTCCTTTACCTTTTCAATGGAGTCATTTTCTTCCACTGTGGCCGATTCCGTACTCATGTATTCCCGAACGGGAATCTCCTCGAGTTTGTGAAAGGCCGCCTTGCCTACGATCTGCCGGGTAATCGTTCCTGCCACCTTGCCGTGGGAGATAACGGGCAAGGCGTTAATGTTATATTTTACCATGAGCACCCGCGCCTCCTCTATGGTGGCTTCCGCATCGATCGATTTCACGGGGAAAAACATGATATCCCTTGCCCTCCACAGCGGTTTCACGTTGTGGCGCAGGTTTTCGAGGAGCTGCTCCCTTGCCTCTATCAGCGTCATATCTTTGATGGTTGCCGATGCAGCTTCCTTATGCCCGCCACCTCCGAGAAGAGACAGGATGTGCCCCACATCGACTTCCGGAATCCTGCTCCTGCCGATAACATAGACCCTGTCTTCCATCCGGAAGAGGGCGAATACTACGTTTATATTCTCCATATCCCTGAATTTGTGGACTACCACGGCCAGGTCTCCCACGTAATTCTCGGAAATTCCTTCCGCCACCACCACATCGACCCCGTTGATATTATATGCGGTGGCGTTACTGATGAGGTCGTTAAGGAGAAATACCTGCTCGGGCGTGATCTCCTTCACCAGCATATCCGAGACGAGGTTGACATTGGCTCCACAGGAAAGCAGAAAAGAGGCGGCCTCAAAATCTTCGGTCGTGGTGGAGGGAAAAAGAAAGCTGCCCGTCTCCTCATAGATGCCGAGTATCATGATAGTGGCCTCTTCGGGGGATAGGTGAATTCCTTTTTCTTTGATAATCGAGATCAGGATGGTCACACACGCGCCGGTGGCTCTTATTACTTCCTTTTCACCCCGCAGGTCTTCCTTTGATTGGGGATGGTGGTCATAGATGTGGATCTTGACTCTTTCGTCGGCCGCCACCCTGGCAAAATCACCGATCCTGGTCTTTTGACGGGTATCTACGAGAATGAGGGTGTCGATCATCTCGTAATCGATCTTCTTCATTTTCTCGATGTCGTATACGTAAAGGGTGGAGGTAATGAGAAATTCCCTGAGCGTCTTCTCCTGGGAGCCGGGAAAGACCAATATGGCATCGGGATAGAGTTTTTTCGCTGCTACCATTGACGAGAGTGAGTCAAAATCCGCGTTGTGGTGACTCGTGATAACCTTCATTACCCTCTCGGATGATGTTTTTTGTGAACTTCCTTTAATCTCTTACTGTCCACGTGGGTGTAGATCTGGGTGGTTGAAATGTCTTCGTGGCCGAGAAGTATCTGAACCGACCTCAGGTCCGCTCCCCCCTCGAGGAGATGGGTTGCGAAGGTATGTCTCATCGTGTGAGGCGAGATATGGTCCTTGTCCATCTGAATGCCGTATTTGCGGATAAGCTTCCAAATCGCCTGCCGCGTAAGGGCGCCCCCTTTCCTGTTAGGAAAGAGGAGAGGGCCCTTCGGCTTTTCTGTTTCAAGGTAGACTTTGATTGCGTCCCGCGAATATGTCCCGAGAGGAACAATCCGCTCTTTTGACCTTTTGCCGCAGGCGATCAGGAATCCTGCGTCCAGATTTACGTCGCTTTTTTTGAGGTTGATCAGCTCTGAAACGCGCAATCCCGTGGCATAGAGAAGCTCGAGAATTGTCCTGTCCCGGGTAGAGGTTCGCGCCCCGGCAGGGAGATTCAGAAGTTTCACCACCTCCTGTTCGCTCAGGACCCGTGGTATGGGCATGGTGAATTTGGGGGTCTCCACTTCCTCCAGGGGGCTCTGCTGTAATGTCCCCTCAGCCAGGAGGAAATTGAAAAAGCCCCGGAGGGCGGAAATGGCCCTGACGATACTCCTTGCCTTTTTCCCCTCATCTCTCAGGCGGGCGATATAGTTTTCCATCTCCTGGCGGTTTACGTGAGGCCCGGGGATCTCTTCGTGGTGCCTGATGAAGGCAAGAATATCACGATTATAGGCGTCTATAGTATGGATGGATGCGCCTCTTTCGGCGGTGAGATAACTGATGAAGTTATCGAGGCAATGGTAGAGATTCATCGTGCGCCCGTAGAGCCGAAGCCGCCTGAGCCCCTTTGGGACGCGGGTAGTATCTCTACAGTTTTGAAGCGGGCTTTCGAGATGTTGCGGAAGACCATCTGAGCTATCCTGTCCCCGTTTGATATCATAAAGGGGTCTTTGCCCAGGTTAATGAGCAATATCTTTATCTCTCCCCTGTAATCCGCGTCAATTGTGCCGGGCGTGTTGACGAGGGTCACTCCGAACTTATGGGCGATACCACTACGGGGCCTTATCTCCCCTTCATATCCTTCGGGTATGGTCACATGTATTCCGGTCGGTATGAGTGTGCGCTCGAAGGGAAGGAGGGTAAAGGGTTCTTTCAGTAGGGCGCAAAGGTCGACGCCGGAGGATCCCGGAGTCGCGTATTCCGGAAGACGCGCCCCTTGTGCGAGTGAGACGAGGACTTCTAACTCTTCCATGCCTGTTCTACGATTTTTCTATCCACGTTTCCGAGGACCGTGAGCGAGAGGTCATCGGGATCGCTGAAGGCAAGTCGTCCCATCTCGTTTACATCCAACTTCCGGATGGAATCGATGGAGCGCAGGGTGTCCTTGAGGGGTATATAAGATCCGAAATAGATCTCGTTTTTTGCCAATCTCCCCATTCTCGACTCGGAGCTTTCGAGAGAAATGAAGAGGTTACCTTTTATATGTTCCTTTGAGAAACTCAACTCCTCATCGGTGATGCCCTTGTCCCTGATGCGGACGATCTCTTTCTTGATGAGGCTCACCACTTCCTCCACTGATTCGCGGGATGTGGAGGTCGATATTCCGAAGGTTCCTGTGTCATGGTAGCAGTTCACATAAGAATATATGTTATATACGAGGCCTCTCTTTTCGCGGATCTCCTGAAAGAGATGAGAGCTCATGCTGCCGCCCAAAAGGGCATTGAGCACGTAAAGGGGGTAACGTCTCTCATCGATCTGACTTACTCCGCGGGTCCCTATGCAGAGATAGGCGTGCTCCAGGTCCTTATCATAAAAATGAACCCCCGGTTGAGGCCTGGGTGTCTCAATGGGTATCTCCGGTATGTGCGGCTTCTTCATGTCGAAAAGGGCTTCAACCTTTTTGACGAACCCCTCGTGCTGAATTCTCCCCGCTGCGGTAATGATCACGTTCTGGGGGCGGTAATGGGTACGGAAATGGTTCACGAGGTTCTTTTTCGTAAAGGCGTCAAGATTTCCCTGAGTGCCCAGAATGGTCATTCCCAAAGGATGCCCCGAGAAGTAAGTAGAGTTGAAGAGGTCGTACACATACTCCTCGGGATTGTCGTCGATCATCTTGATCTCCTGAGCGACGACATATTTTTCTTTCTCTATATCATCTTCATTGAACGCCGATTGTTTGCACATGTCGGCGAGAATATCGAGGGCCATATCCATATCTTTCTTCAAAACCCTCGCATAGAGGCACGTTGACTCTTTGCCCGTGAAGGCATTCAACGTGCCGCCCACGGCGTCTATCTCCCTTGCGATATCGTAGGCGGAGCGGCGGTCCGTTCCCTTGAATAGCATGTGCTCAAGGAAATGGGAGATCCCGTTGTTCGATTCATCTTCGAACCGGCCGCCCGTCTTCCACCATACCCCTAATGAAACGGTGGGAAAATAGGGTATGGACTCGGTCACTACCGTGATGCCGTTCGCAAGGACTGTTTTTTTGTACATATAATCCTGTTATTCCTTTTGCTCCTGATCCTTGAGAACAGCCTTTCGGGAAAGCTTGATTCTCCCGTTGGGCTCGACGTCGATAACCTTTACCAGCATCTCTTCCCGCTCCTTCACGATATCGGAGGCCTTTTTCACGTAACCGTCCGCAAGCTGGCTTATATGCACGAAACCGTCGGTGCCGTGCATAATCTCGACGATGGCGCCTGAATCTATAACTTTCTTAACCTTGCCGAGATATATTTCACCGACCACGACTTCTTTCGTGAGACCCCTGATTATCTCGATTGCCTGATTTGCAGACTCTTCGTCCTGAGATGCTATTTTCACCACTCCGGAATCTTCGATGTCAATCTTCACTCCGGTTTGCTCGACGATGCTCTTGATGATCTTGCCGCCCGGACCGATGACGTCTCTTATCCTGTCGGGCTTAATAGTGATCGTATAAATTCTCGGGGCATAGGGCGACAGGTTTTCTCTCGGGGCGCTCAATGTTTCCGTCATAATACCGAGGATTGTCCCGATCCCTTCCTTTGCCTGGACGATAGCTTTCCACATGGTCTCTTTCGTAATGCCTTTTATCTTGATGTCCATCTGGATGGCGGTTATGGTGTCCCTTGTTCCGGCAATCTTGAAATCCATATCTCCCAGATGATCCTCGTCGCCCAGGATATCGGTGAGGACTATCTCCGTATCTCCTTCTTTCACGAGGCCCATGGCGATACCGGCAACGGGTTCTTTAATGGGTACGCCCGCATCCATAAGGGAGAGACAGCCGCCGCAGACCGTGGCCATCGATGACGACCCGTTAGATTCAAGGATCTCCGACACGATTCTGATGGTGTAAGGGAAATCTTCCTTGGACGGAAGGATATGGGACAAAGCCCTTTCGGCCAGGTTCCCGTGCCCTACCTCGCGCCTGGAGGGGCTGCGCAGCATCGATACCTCGCCCACCGAAAAGGGGGGGAAGTTATAGTGAAGCAGGAAGGTCTTGTACCTCTCGCCTTCCATGAGGGATTCCATTTTCTGCTCGTCGTCCGATGTCCCGAAGGTGGTCACGGCAAGGGACTGGGTCTCTCCCCTGGTAAAGAGTGCGGAGCCGTGGGTGCGGGGGAGCACGGCCACACGGCAGTTGATATCACGGATGGTGTTATTCGCGCGACCATCTATCCTTTTCCCGGTCGAGAGGAGCTGCTCCCTGAGAACGTCTCTCGTGACGTCGTCGAAAACGCTGTAGACGATGGGTTCCTCGATGTCCGGATACTCCTTGACGATACTCTTGAAGAGCTGGTTCTGGCTCTCGCCCCGTTCGAGCTTCGCTTTAATACCGAAGGAGGCGATAAGATCGGCCTCGTACTTCTTTCTCATTTCCTCTTTGAGCCCCTGGGGCGCTTCTTTCACCTGGGGAGCCCACTTCGGCTTCGGATCTGCCAGGTCTCTCAGCTTTTCCTGCAGGTCGATGAGGGGAATAATCTGCTGGTGCCCGAACTGGATCGCTTCGAGAAGATCTGCGTCAGTCGCGAATTGCGCCGTGCCTTCGACCATCATTATTGCATCCCTCGTACCGACTACGACGATATCGATATCGCTTTCCGTCATATCGGCCGCAGTGGGGTTCACGATGAAAGAGCCTTCCTTCCTGCCGATCTTGACTCCGGCAATCGGGCCTTCCCAGGGTATGTCGGAGATAGTGAGGGCGCACGAGGCGCCTGTCATGGCCAGTATGCCCGGATCGCATTCCTGGTCGGCGGAGAGCACGGTGGCGATGACCTGGGTCTCGTGCCGGTAGCCGGTGGGAAAGAGAGGGCGAATGGGCCTGTCGATGAGCCGGGAGATGAGTACCTCGCCGGCGGCGGGCCGTCCTTCTCTCTTGAAAAAGCCGCCGGGAAATTTACCGCCCGCGTACGCCATCTCCTGATAATTTACCGTAAGAGGGAGGAAATCCCTGTCCGATGGCTCTTTCCGGGCGACAGCCGTCACCAGCAGCACCGTGTCCGCATACTGCACGACCACACTGCCTCCTGCCTGTTTTGCCAATTCGCCGGTACTGATCGTTAATGGTCTTCCCGCATATTCAATAGTAACACTTTGTTTCATAATTTTCCTTTCTGTCTCTGGAGGTTATTTTCTTAAACCGAGCCTCTCGATGAGTTTTTTATAACGATCCACATTGGTATCCTTCAGATAGTTGAGAAGCCTTCTTCTGCTTCCCACCAGCACGAGAAGACCTCTTCTCGAATTGTGGTCTTTCGAATAAACCTTGAAGTGTTCCGTGAGAGTCTTGATCCGTTCCGTGAGAAGGGCAATCTGGACCTCCGGCGAGCCGGTATCTTTCTCGTGGATTTTGTAACCCTCTATAACAGCAGATTTTTGTCCAGGGGTAAGTGACATGTTAACCTCCTTAATATTAATTATTAATCAGTCGTTTTATTTTTATCGTTCGTGAGAGCGTATCCGCAGTACCTATCGCAATAAGATCCCCTTTTGCATTGAAAATCCTCGTCAACTCGCCGTGAAGCCACTCCGACCTGGTTCCGAGGAGCGGAACAGGCATACCCTGTCTCAGAAATTTCTCCAAAGGCGGCTCCAAAACGGTCTCCTTCACGTATTTTAACACATCCTCTAATGATATTAAACTGTTTACCACGTCCTGCTCGATATTTATGCGATCGAGGTCCACACACATCCCTTCGGCGAACTCGCCATGCCTGGTGCGTTTGAGTGCATGAAGGGTTGCGCCGCAGCCGAGGTCCGCCCCGAATTCCTGAGCGAGTGCCCTGATATAGGTGCCCTTCGAGCACGATACTTCAATGGTGACGTAGGGATGGGCGTAATCGAGGAGATGGACATCGAATATCTCGACCTCTTTGGTCTGAGGCTCCATGGCGACGCCCGCTCTTGCCCACTTGTAGAGAGGCTTTCGGTTTACCTTCTTTGAAGAATAGGCGGGAATCTGCTGGGTGATTTTACCCTCAAACCTGGTGAGTCCGTTTTTCAGGCGTTCTATATCAAAGGGCTCGGTCTCCACAACCGAGAGCACCGTGCCTTCTATATCGAGCGTATCCGTGGTAGTGCCGAGGAGAATCGTCGCTTTATATGTTTTTCGGCCGTTCTCGAGAAAAGGGATCAGCTTCACTGCTTCGTCGATAGCCACCGGCAGAATCCCCGTCGCATTCCTGTCGAGGGTGCCTATGTAGCCGATCTTCTTAAAAGACCGGATTCTCTTAAGCCTCCGTATCACATCATAAGATGACATTCCGGAGCTTTTATCGATTATTAGAAAACCGTTCACTGGATGTTTAAAGCCTCCTTAAGTCTATTTCTCGCCTGTTCCAGATCACCTTCAATGGTACAGCCGGCAGCATTCTTGTGCCCGCCGCCGCCGAAGAGGCCGCAGACATGGGCGACATCGATCGCCCCTGCCGACCTGAGGCTGATCTTATAACCGTCGGGAACCTGCCGCAGAAGAGCTGCCACGTCGACTCCCCTGATCTCTTTCACGAGCTCGACGAACCCGTCGCTCAGTTCTTTTGTTGCATTGGCTTTTGTGAACATGTCATCGGTTACGAATGTCATCGCGATGGAGCCGCTGTTGAATGTCTCCAGTTGAGAAAGGACAAGGCCGAGAAGCTTAAACCGCTCCTTGGGATGACTGTTATAGACCATCCGTGATACGTAGGACGGCTTTACCCCCGCCTCTACCATTTTTTGGGCGATTGCAAAGGCCGCGATATTCGTGTTCTCATAACGGAATGAACCCGTATCCGTCAAAATGGCCGTATAAATATTGATCGCCATGTCGTGGGAGAGGGGGATGTTCAGGAATTCATAGAGGCCGTAAAGTATCTCCGCCGCGCAGCACGCCTTTTCATCGATCAGATTTGCCGCGCCGAAAGCCTCATTCGTCTGGTGATGATCTATGTTCACAAGGGGCCCCATATCCTTCAGCCGCTCGTAGCCTGCTCCGACCCTGAAAAGATTGCCGCAATCGACCACAAAGACCGCATCGAACCTCTCCTCCGGAAACTTTCTCGTAAACCGGGGAGGAAGGGGCAGGAACTGGTATTTGTAAGGGATTTCATCCCTGAGATAGACCGTGGGATGTTTTCCCAGCGTCTCTAAGGCCCAGGAGAGTGAAAAGGCAGAGCCGATTGCATCGCCATCGGGATCGATATGGCTCGTGATGAGAAAGCGGTCGTTTTCGGCAATGATCGTCTTAATCTTCCGGAGCATGGGATTCCTTCTTCAGTATTTCGTCGATCTTCATCGCAGTCTCGAATGTCTTGTCGAGCACAAAGATCAGTTCAGGGGTATAACGTAGCTTTATACGCTTCCCGAGAAGAAACCTGATATATCCTTTGGACCTTTTCAGTGCTTCAAGGGTCTTCTGCTTCGTCTCGTCATCTCCATAGACGGAGCAGAATATCTTGGCCACCTTCAGGTCCTCCGACATCTTAACTTCCATTATGGTTACAAAACCAATACCAGGATCTTTGATGTCCCTCTGAATCATCGAAGAAACCTCTTCCCGTATCTGGTCCTGAACCCTTAGTTTTCTATACTTCATAAAATTCTCACATCATTATGATTTCTGTCCTGGTATTGATGATTTCCCCCACATAAAGGGATTCTACAAACCTGTGGACATTCTCGATCGCCGCCTCTACATGATCTTTTTTCACACCCACGATGGCGAAGGCGATCTCGACCCTCTGCCATAGATTGGTCTGTTCTACTTCCATGACGGAAATGTTAAACCTCGTCCTTATCTTCTCCACTATCTTCGTTGTGGTTTGCCTTTTGTCTTTCAGAGAGTGGTTTTCAGAAAAGAACATCTCTATAGTCGAGACACCGACAATCATGCTGCTCAACCATCAAGAGTCTGTTTTTCTTTTTCCTGTATGGAAAATAGCAGTACGTCACCTTCTTTGATATCATTGAACCCTTCTACCGATATACCGCATTCGTAACCGGCCAGAACTTCTTTGACATCATCCTTAAACCTTTTAAGAGAAGCCAATTTTCCGGTAAACAGGATATTTCCCGCCCTGGAAACCTTTACTATGGAGTTTCTGGTGGCCTTTCCTTCGGTCATGTAACATCCTGCAATGGTCCCGATCCTTGACACGGAGAACACCTTCCGTACCTCGGCCTTGCCGATCTCCGTCTCCACAATCTTGGGGGCGAGCATGCCTTCCATGGCCTTCCTGATCTCGTCTATCAATTCATAAATGATTGAATAGGTTCTGATATCGATCTTCTCATGCTCGGCCAGGGCCTGTGCCTTGGCCACGGGTCTCGTGTTAAAACCTATTATGATGGCGCCTGACGCCATGGCGAGGTTTACATCCGTTTCAGTGATCGCGCCCACGCCGCTGTGGATGATCTGGATCTCTACCTGATCGTTCGATAGTTTCCTCAGGGCTTCCACGATTGCGTCGATGGTGCCTCTCACGTCGCCTTTCACGATGACATTGAGGGTGACCCTTCCGGTTTCATGCATCTTGGAATAAAGCTCCTCAAGGGTGGTGCGGGAGCTTTTCGTAATCTCCTTTTCCTTGAGGCGTTCCTGTCTGAATTTGGAAAGCTCTCTCGCATACCTTTCTTCCGTGGTGACGATAAACCGGTCTCCACCATGAGGTACGTCCTGGAATCCCACCACAAGGACGGGCCTCGAGGGCGGGGCTTTCTGAATTCGCTTTCCTTTGTCGTCCAGCATTGCCCGAACCCGGCCGAACATGCTGCCGGCGATAAAAGGGTCTCCTATTTTAAGGGTTCCTTCCTGAATGATCACTGTTCCTATGGGCCCCTGGCCTTTGTCCAATTCCGACTCTATGATTATACCTTTCGCAAGCTGATCCGGATCGGCCGTAAGCTCCAGCATTTCCGCCTGGAGAGCGATCAGCTCGAGGAGCTCCTTTATTCCCACTTTCTGTTTCGCCGAAATCTTGGCGAAGAGGGTGGTGCCGCCCCAATCCTCCGGGACCAGTCCGTACTCGGTGAGCTCCTTCAGGACCCTGTCGACATTCGCATTCTGCTTATCTATTTTATTAATGGCAACTATGATGGGAACATTTGCCGCCTTCGCGTGATTGATCGCTTCGATCGTCTGAGGCATTACTCCGTCATCTGCGGCTACCACGAGCACGACAATGTCGGTCACCCGTGCTCCCCGGGCTCTCATGGAGGTGAAGGCTTCATGTCCGGGAGTATCGACGAAGACGATCTCCTTTCCCTCGATGTTGACCACATAAGCTCCAATATGCTGGGTAATGCCGCCCGCTTCTTTCTCCGCCACATTGGTGTGCCGGATGGTGTCGAGAAGGAGGGTTTTCCCATGGTCGACGTGACCCATTATGGTGACAACCGGGGAACGGGGTCTCAGATTCCTGCTGCTGCTTTCCTTCTGCTCCTCTTCGAGGGCGAGGAACTCATCCTCGATGGAGACGATTTTTTCGATGTCATAACCCAATTCGTTCCCTATGAAAGATGCCGTATCGAAATCGATATTCTGATTGATAGGCACGATGATGCCCAGGGGAAGAAGTCTCGTTACTATGTCCTGAGCCTTGACGCCCAGTTTTTTCGCGAATTCGCTTACCTGGATCGCGTCTCCCACTTTTATGATCTTGCGGGCCTGTCTGCCCTCCGCCTTCCTGTCGTCGTCATGCCTGTCATCCAGGCGATCTCTCGACTTTCGGCCGGGCATGGGCTTACCTTTGCCTCTCCTGAAGGTGTAAAGATCTTCTTCCTTTATCACCACTTTCCTTTTGAGGAGACCTTTTTTCTTTACTCCCTTGGTCTCCGCAAATTCAGCATCTTCTATCTTCTTCAGAAGCTTCTCTGTTTTCTTCTTTTGTCTCTCTTCTTCGGTTTCATCAGTAAGGGGGACCTCTTTCTCGAGATCCTGCTTATAAGCTTCTTCCAGGACCTTTGTGATCTCCTTTTCCTTATCCTGGCCCATCCGCTCGATCTCGCCTTTGGAGGGTTCTTCCGCGACCGCCTCCTGTTCCGGGGCACGGTCCGGTTCGATAGCGGCAACAGGGGCCCCTTCTTCGGGAGGAGGAGCTTCAATCTCTGACGCGCCGGCCACGGGGGTCCTGGTGATCTCCCGGGTCCGCTCTTTCGGCTTCGCGGCAGCTTTCTCTTTTTCCGTCGCTCTTAAAGTTTCCTTTATATCGGCTTTCTCCTCTACCGGCTCCGGCTTCTCTTCAACCGGTGGAGGAGGCGGGGGCGCCTGAACCCGTCTTCGTATTATGGTGGAGGCCACTCTCTTTTCCACAAGAGTCTCTCCGGTAGGCGCAGATTTTTCTTTTGCCTCTTCGTGAGGCGTCTCATCTTTCGCCTTATCTTTTATTTTTACACCGATCCCCTTGAGTTTTGAGAGAATCTCATCATCGCTTATTTTATCGGTGAGGGTGGTGATTTTTATTTTCGTCATTCCTTAATCCTTCCTAAGTCCCGTCTGCTCTTTTTGGATTTCTACGGTTGCCGAGTCTCGGCTGTTTCGGTTGCCTCGGTTGCTTTGGCTGCCTCGGCCGTTTCGGTTGCATCGGCTGCCTCGGTTGCATCGGCCGTTTCGGTTGTTTCGGCTGCTGACTCTTCCTGCCGCTCCTCGGCCTTTTCCGACCTTTCCTTGTCTCTGACCAGTTTTGCCTGTTCTATAATCCTTTTGCAGTCTTCGATAGAAATGCTGGTAATCTTATTAAGCTCCTCGGACGTGAGCTTTGCGAGGTCCTGAGGGTCTCTCAGGTATTCGTCGTGGAGAATGCGGGCAAGAATCTCGCTGACTTTCAATTTCTCCATTAAGTCTTCTATAATCTTGCGCGACGTAATCTCAACCTCTGATTCACTGTTAATATCTATCTTCCACCCGGTCAGTCTCGATGCGAGACGCACGTTCTGTCCTTTTTTCCCTATGGCGACTGAAAGCTGATCATCATTCACGATGATCTCCATCGAATGCTCTTCCTCATTTATGTAAACCTTGGATACCCGGGCAGGCGCAAGAGTATTGCACACGAATTTCGCGGGGTCTTTGCTCCATGGTATGATATCTATTTTTTCGCCTCTCAGCTCCTGGACTACCGCTTGCACTCTCGAGCCTTTTACTCCCACGCAGGCCCCTATAGGGTCCACATCGGTGTCCGTGCTGTGTACGGATATCTTTGCTCTCTCGCCAGGCTCCCTGGCGGCGCCGACGATCTTTATTATCCCTTCCTGTACTTCCGGGACTTCCAGCTCGAAGAGCTTCATGAGAAAACCGGGATGGGTCCTCGAAAGCAGGATGGTGCAGCCTTTTTGGGTTTTCTCCACGTCAAGAATGAATGCTTTTATCCTGTCTCTCTGCCGGAATCCCTCGCCGGGTATCACTTCTTTGACAGGCAATACCGCTTCCGTTTTCCCCAGGTTGATCACATAATGATTCTTTTCGACTCGTTGAACCACCCCTGTTGCGATTTCACCCTTCTTGCTTTTATATTCGTTATAAATGACATCGCTCTCGGCATTGCGCACCTTTTGGACTATTACCTGCTTCGCGGTCTGGGCAGCGATCCTGCCGAGGGACGAAGTATCCATCTTAATGCCTATGCTGTCGCCTATCTCGCACTCGGGATCATGTACTCTCGCCTCTTCAATGGATATCTCCACATCGGGCTCGTTTGTCTCCTCGACGACGGTTTTGAACTGAAAGACCTCTATTTCGCCTAGCTCTTCATTATACTTCGCTTCGAGATCAAGATGGCTGCCGTACTTCTTTTTGGAGGCGGAGAGTATGGCCTCTTCGAGGGCGGAGATAAGGGTTTCCTTCGGTATGCCCTTCTCCTTTCCCACTTGCTCGATCACGTAATTTAAATCAAAATACATGTGTACCCCTTATAATTCGAATTCTAAGTTTGCCTTTTTTATAGCACATATCGGAACAGTAAATACACCTATTTTTCCTTTAATCTCAACTTTATCGTCGTCAACATTGACGATTTCTCCCTTGAATTCGCTTCTGCCGTCCAAGGGCTCATTCGTTACGATTTTGCACCTTTGCCCTTTATACCGGGCAAAGTCTTCCTTCTTCTTCAATGCCCTCGTCAGCCCCGGTGACGATACTTCAAGAGTATAGGCATGCTCGATAAAATCCTCCACGTCGAGCAGTCTCCCGAGCTCCCTGGCGACCTTTTCGCAATGGGAGATGGTGACGCCGCCCTCTTTATCGATGAAGATACGAAGCACCCACCGCTTTCCGGCCGGCTTGAACTCCACATCGACGAGTTCGACCGCCTCCTCGCGAACTATGGGCGCGAGAAGGGACTCGATCTTTTCTATGATCTCCTGTTCGTATACCATGACCTATAAAGTAAAATAGCGGGTCGAGCCCACTAACGGGTTAAATGTTAACATAATATGGATATTATTTCAATAGGTTATTCGCTGTCCGGGGCAGTTGTTTTTCCGCCTCTCCCAACTTCGGGAAATCTCGGTCCCCACCTTGACCCCCGGGTCGCTTATACGTATAATATAGTTGACTTTCCGGGGCTTTTCCAGGTAAATAAAGGGACAAATACGGTATGGAGGTTTTATGCATATATCGGTTATCGGAGTGGGATATGTCGGCCTCGTCACGGGGGCTTGCTTTGCCGAGACAGGCAATGACGTAATCTGTATGGATATAGATGACGTGAAAATTGAAAACCTGAATAAAGGGATCATTCCCATCTATGAGCCTCACCTCGAGGAAATAGTGAAGCGCAACATGGATGAAGGGCGGCTCAGGTTCACCACCGATATCAAAGAAACCGTCGACCATGGACTCATCGTCTTCATCTCCGTAAATACTCCACAGGATGAGGACGGCTCCGCGGACCTTAAATATGTGATGAATGTGGCCCATAGCATCGGTAAGGTGATGGAGAAATACAGGATCGTGGTAGTCAAATCCACCGTTCCCGTGGGAACCTGCGAAAAGGTGAAGGGAGCGATAGACGAGGAATTGAAAGCGAGGGCCGCCGGTATCGCCTTTGATATCGCATCGAACCCCGAATTTCTGAAAGAGGGCGTGGCAGTCGATGACTGCATGAAGCCCGAACGGGTAGTCGTAGGGGTCGAGCATAGCAGGGTAGGGGAGATACTGAAAGAGCTTTATTCACCCTTCACCCGCACGGGCGCGCCTCTTCTCGCGATGGATGTAAGATCGAGTGAAATGACAAAATATGCGGCGAACTCCATGCTTGCCACAAGGATCTCCTTTATGAACGAGATTGCGGCCATGTGTGAGAAAGTGGGGGCCGATGTAATGATGGTGATGCGGGGCATGGGAAGCGATTCGAGGATCGGACCAAAATTTCTTTTTCCCGGCGTAGGCTTCGGCGGCTCCTGTTTCCCCAAAGACGTGCGTGCTCTCATAAAGACATGTCAGGATTATGGATGCGAGGCTTCCATACTGGAAGACGTGATGAAGGTGAATGCCTCCCAGAGGGTCGCCTTTACGAACAAGCTGCTCGACTATTACGGCGGCGACGTGAAGGGACGAAAATTCGGCGTCTGGGGCCTGGCATTCAAACCCAATACGGACGACATGAGGGAGGCCCCGGCCGTCTACATTGTCGATGAGTTGACGAAGAGGGGGGCCTTCTGCATGCTTTATGATCCGAAAGCCATGGAAGTGGCCCGCGCAATTTTCGAGGGAAACACGAATATTGTCTTCGGTAAGGGCCAGTACGACGTACTTCAGGATGTAGACGCGCTTATCCTGGTCACCGAATGGCTTTCATTCAGAGAGCCGGACTTCGACCGGATGAAATCTGTGATGAAAGCGCCTGTTATATTCGATGGAAGGAACCAGTACAATCCTGCGACCGTAGCTGGTCACGGCTTCTATTACAGTTGCATCGGAAGGCCGGCGAGGTAGAAGTTTGCGCGAGATCAAGAGGTAAGCGCCCCGGGATTCGGAGTAAACCGTTCCCCGCCTCTCATGAGGGAGAAATGTATACCTATCGCACTTATTCTATTCCAAAGCGAATTCTTATCACCGGAGGGGCCGGATTTATCGGCTCCCACCTTTCGGAGCGGCTGCTCAAGGACGGACATGAGGTAATATGCCTGGATAATTACTTTACGGGCAGAAAAGAGAATATTTGTCACCTCACGGCAAATTCGCGCTTCGAGATGATCCGGCATGACATCACCGAACCTCTTCTCGTAGAGGTGGATTGGATCTTCAACCTGGCCTGTCCCGCAAGTCCGATTCATTACCAGTATAACCCGGTGAAGACCACAAAGGTCAACGTCCTGGGTGCCCTCAATGTGCTCGGCCTTGCGAAGAGGGTGCGGGCGAGGGTAATGCAGGCATCCACCAGCGAGGTGTACGGAGACCCTGAGGTCCACCCCCAGACTGAGGAGTACTGGGGGCACGTGAACCCTATCGGTAAGCGTAGCTGCTATGATGAGGGCAAAAGAGTCGCCGAGACGCTTTTTTTCGATTATATGAGGCAGAATTCGGTGGATGTAAAAGTCATCCGTATATTCAATACCTACGGCCCCAGAATGCGGTCCGATGACGGCCGGGTGGTGAGTAATTTCATAGAACAAGCCCTGCGGGGCGAGGCGATCACCATTTACGGAGACGGAAGTCAGACAAGGTCCTTCTGTTATGTTGAAGACATGATAGAGGGCATGGTACGGATGATGGACTACGAGAAGGGCGAGACGGAAAGGCAGACGGACTATACAAAGCCCCATCTGTCGGGATTTTCCGGCCCCATCAATCTCGGCAACCCGGAAGAGGTATCGATCCTTGAAATCGCCAGAAAGATTGTGGAGATGACGGGATCGGCCTCCGAGATCGTATTCGAGCGTCTGCCCGAGGACGATCCAAAAAGAAGGTGCCCTGATATCGCGAAGGCCAGGCAGCACCTCGGTTGGCAGCCCCGCGTCACCCTGGGCGATGGTTTGAAAAGAACGGTGGACTATTTTCAGTCCCAAAAGGCGCCGTGATGACCAGGGAAGAGGAATTGTCACGCGACGGATGGGAGAAGAAATTCGTCAGCTGTGAGCCCCGTCTGTCGGAAATGGCCGAGCTTTATGAATCCCTCGGTCTTGAAGTCCTCGTCGAACCGCTTCCACCCAAAGACGAGCTGAACGAAGGGAGTTGCGGGGCGAAGGGGTGCATGGTCTGTTTCGACGCGGATTCCGAAAAATACCGAATCATATTTACCCGATCCCGCGACCGGCTAAAGACTGCGCGCTGAGAGAGGCCCGCCCGGAGATAAGGGCCGCCTCTTTTTTTCTCGTATCCATCTTGTGGAGCCCCTGCAGCGGTTCACGTCATTTAAGATATTTCCCGGACAATCGATAATCATTCACGGCTGTCATCCGGCTCGCGCGTAGGTTTTGCAACCGTGGTGGGCTGAAGGCCGTGAGACAGGGCCTAACCGTTCAGCAGGAGGTCTTCGGGCGTGTCTGCGAAGCCAAAGTGGAGTGGTAATGAACAGTAATATCCTGATCGTCGATGATACCCCTGCTTCCCTTAAACTCCTGACGGAAACGCTTGCTTCCGAGGGTTTCCGTGTACGGCCGCTCAATAACGGTGAGTTGGCGCTGCGGTCGGCCGGTATGGAGCCGCCGGAGTTGATCCTTCTGGACGTACGCATGCCGGGGCTCGACGGGTTTGAAGTCTGCCGGCGTCTCAAGGAAGACGCGATGTTGAGGCCTATTCCCGTGATCTTCATTAGCGCCGCGGCCGACGTCGAAGATAAACTCGCCGCTTTTCAGGCGGGCGGGGTGGACTATATCACAAAGCCTTTCAGGCGGGAAGAAGTTCTGGCGAGGGCGACTACCCACATCGAGCTCTACAGGTCACGGCGGGAGCTGGCCCGGCTCAATCAGGCCTTGATCGAGGCAAACGAAAAGTTGACGCGCCTGTCGGAGACGGACGGACTGCTTGGCATTGCCAACCGCCCATGTTTCGATCGGGTCCTGGAGAGGGAATGGAACGGCCATATGAGGAGCGGGACCCCCCTCTCTCTGGCCATGATCGACGTGGACC
Organism: Syntrophorhabdaceae bacterium; assembly: GCA_036504895.1. Classification (NCBI taxonomy): domain Bacteria; kingdom Pseudomonadati; phylum Thermodesulfobacteriota; class Syntrophorhabdia; order Syntrophorhabdales; family Syntrophorhabdaceae; species Syntrophorhabdaceae bacterium. The sequence goes on along the minus strand of DASXUJ010000062.1, from coordinate 26,862 downwards.
ACTTCAAACTATATAACGATACCTACGGCCATCTGGCCGGCGATGCCTGCCTGAAGACGGTGGCGGAGAAGGTTCGCACGGTGCTGCGTCGCTCCACCGACCTGGTCGCGCGTTACGGGGGAGAGGAAGTGGTGGTGGTGATGCCAGATACCCCATTGGAAGGGGCAATGAACATTGCAAGAGATATTCAGTCCCGTTTCATAGACGAACCCATTCCCGATTCAGCCGTCGACCGTGGTTTCGTGACGGTGAGCATTGGGGTAGCTATGCGTTTACCGGAGAGCGGGTCTCTTCCTTCTTCCCTGGTGGCGGCCGCCGACCGCGCCCTTTATGCAGCCAAAGAGGCCGGCCGGAATTGTATCCGCCATGAGTGAAAAGGTTTCTTCTTCCAAAGGGCGTCAGGGGGCGGCGATAGCACGGTTTTCCGGCCATGGGAGAGGCAATCTGTATTTGGTTTGGGCCTTGTGCTGTCTTTTCATCTTCTATGCCGTTCCTTCGTGGGGAGAAAAAAAGGAAACAGCAGAAAACCGGAAAACACTCGTGCTTTATTCCTTCAACGACGGATACAGTTACACCGCAAACGTGCGAAAGGGCCTTGCACAAGGTTTGCATGAAATACCGGAAGGCATCCGGCCGGATGTATACGAGGAGCAGCTTGACCTCGGCCGTCTCGAAACGGCCGACGGCCGGAAGGCGCTCGCTGAATACCTCGCGGCAAAATATTGCTCCACAAAGTTCAATATGGTCCTTACCGAGTCATTGCCCGCAGCTGAATTTCTTTCCGGCAACCCGGGCCTCTTTTCCGGAACTCCCCGGCTCTTTTTCAACATGATCGGGAAAGCCAATACGCCGGGTATTTCTCAGGACGCCTCTTTCTCTGCCCTTTCCGATGGAGGAAAGATTGCAATTGCCACTATCCTCCACGTCCTGCCGCAGACACGACGTATTGTGGTGGTGGGTGATCCCGGCCACCGGGCTGCCGGAATCTTCGGAGACCTGAGGGAGTCGTCACGTGCCTTCGCCGGCAGGGCGGAGTTCGAGTTCTGGGACAATCTCTCTTTTGAAGAGGTGTATGAAAAGGCAGGAAAGCTTCCGAGGACTGCAGCCATTCTCTATCTCGGGATGTCCTATGACCGCCTGGGGAAGCATGGTTATCAGGAAAGGGTGGCTCAACGGCTCGGCGAATCCGCTTCGGTTCCTGTTTTCGGGGTCCTTGACTCTCACATGAAGGGAAATGTGGTCGGGGGGTTCTTGAGGAGCGGCGAGAAAGAAGGCGGTTTGATGAGCCGTGTTATCGCTGCAGGGTATGATTCACCGCTCAGATTATCCGGAAAGCAGCTGAAGGAAGAGCTGACCGGATATTATTTTGATGCTCCCGCGCTTCGGAAATGGAGTATTCCTGATACTCGCTTGCCGCCGGGAAGCGTGATTTTGCACCGCGAGAAAACGCTTTGGCAGCGCTATCGGAATTATGTGCTCCTTGCGTTCGCCGCGTTTGCACTGGAGACGCTACTGGTGATAACTCTCATCCGTGTGAGCCTGCAACGGCGGAAGACCCTGGGGCAACTGGCCCAGGCGAACTCCGCCCTTATCGTTCGCAGCCGGGAGTTGGCGGAGGCAACCGAGCGGGCGGAGCATGCGAACAGGGCCAAGAGCGCCTTTCTCGCGAATATGAGCCATGAGCTGAGAAGCCCGATGAACGGCATCCTCGGATTTTCCGATCTCATGCAAAACGACCCTTCCACAACCCCCGTGCAGCGAGAGAGCCTCGAGATAATCAGGCGTAGCGGGGAATACCTGCTCTCTCTCATTGACGACGTCCTCGATATGGCGAAGATCGAAGCGGGTCGCGTCAAGATAGATGAAGAGCCCGTGGACCTCCATGCCATGATGCGGGAAATAATGGCCATGATGCAGGAACGGGCAGCAAAGAAGGGGCTCGATCTTCTTCTCGACCAATCGTATGATTTTCCTAAAATAGTTCGTAGCGACGGGGTGAAATTGAGGCAGGTGATCATAAACCTTTTCACCAATGCCGTGAAATTTACCGACCGTGGCAGCATCACCTTGCACCTCCGGCTCCGGGGCCCCGTGATCGCGATAGAGGTGGAGGACAGCGGCGTCGGTATCAGCGAGGAAGACCGGCGCGATATATTCGACCCTTTCGTGCAGGTGGGGAAGACGAGCGCCCAGAAAGGGACCGGTCTCGGTCTCGCTATTACGAAACAGTTCGTTGAACTGATGGGTGGAAAAATTGAGGTGGAAAGCACCCCCGGCACGGGTTCGCTATTTCGTGTTGAGCTGCCTGCAAAGGTGAGCGACGAGCCGGTCAGGGAGTCGTCCCTGAAGGAAAGGGCAAGACCCGTTGCCATTGCGCCCGGACCCGAGGAGTGGCGTATCCTGATTGTGGAAGACCAGGCGGAAAACAGACTCCTTCTCACACGCCTTCTGGAAGGTGTGGGTCTCCGTGTGAAGAGCGCGGTAAACGGCCGGGAAGGGGTGCGTCTTTTTCAAGAGTGGAAGCCGCACTTTATCTGGATGGATCGGCGTATGCCCGTCATGGACGGTCTCCAGGCAACCCGTGCGATCCGAGGGCTCGAGGGCGGCAGGGACGTGAAGATCGTCGCGGTTACGGCCTCGGCACTTGTGGAGCATAAGGAAGAGGTTATGGCTGCGGATATGGACGACCTGGTGCGTAAGCCTTACCGTCCTGAAGAGATATTCGATTGCATGCGGAGACACCTTGGAATCGAATACTTATACGGGGAGAGGACAGGGTTGCCGGAGACGGATGACGGATTTTTTAAGCCGGCCGCGCTGGAAGGGCTTTCGTCATCACTACGGCAGGAGCTTTCGGATGCGTTGATCAGGGCTGACCAGGAGTCGATTTCCAGGATTGTTATCGGGATCAATGAAAGAGACGCAGCTCTGGCACATGCGCTGGGGCGTCTGGTAGAGAACTACGATTATATGCCGATCCTGCGAGTGCTCGAGGAATGTGCCGCCGGGCCCGAAAAGGGTGGAGCGCCGCCGGAGTAAAAGGTTAATTATTGCAGAATAAGGCCTTGCGGGAGACCTCAGCCCTTCCTGAACACCTCATCCCAGAGCTTCTGGGCGGCATCTTTTCCGGAGGCCCTTGAGGCGTCCTTATATTCAAAATTGAAATATTCACAGACATTGGCACGGTCCCGCTCATGGACGTAATCGGCCTGAGGCTCTCTGCAGCGGTTGGCCTTGCCCTGGTCGTAGAACCGGCAGTAGATGCAGGCGTGGAGGTCGGTCCCGCAGAGAGGGCATTCGTCCCTGAAGGAGATTCGCTCACCGTCGAGAGGGGCGTGGCATTTTGGACATTCCATCATAGTCTCTCGAGGAGAGTCTTCAGATCGTGTATAATCTTGTGGCTGCCGTTACCCTCGGAACAGAGATGATAGGACTCTATGCCGAACCGGGAAGGGGCCTCGTAATCAAATAACCTGTGATCGCCCACGTGGACGACCTCGTCCGGGGATACGGAAAGGTTGTCGAGGAGAGTCCTGTAAAACGTTTCTCCTTTCTTGACGATCCCGTAGTCGCTCGTGGCCGATACGATGTGGGTGAAGTGTACTCCGATGCCGGTGAAGGAGATCTCCTTTTCAACGAAGATCCGCGCCGCGTTGGATGCGATAATAAGCGTGTACCTCTTCTGAAGGGCCGTGAGCACCTCCTTCGCGTGAGGCAGGAGCTCTATATGGCGTTCATAGCGGTCAAGAAGCTCCGGAGGCGAGACGGGGAGGCCGAAACGGTGCAGCCAGTAATCGATATCGTACCATTCCAGCCTTCCATCGCCCAGTGACTCAAATTCTTTGCGCGTGAATCTCTTTGCCTCTTCAAATGTAATGCCGTGGGTCTTCGCATAGACCTCGGGAACCCCGTGGTTCCACACCATTTCACCATAAATGCCGTCCACGAGGGTTCCGTCCAGATCGAAAGAAATAATTTTTTTCATGTCCCTATTATACCATGGCGAACCCGGAGTTTCAAAAGGGGCCGCCCGTTTCGAGCAGCACCAGGGTCTCCAGGTGGGAGGTGTGAGGGAAGGCGTCAAAAGGGAGAATTTTCACCGGCCGGTACCCGCTGCCCCTGAGAAGGCCGATATCCCGTGCGAGGGTGGAGGGATTGCAGGAGATATAGATGAATTTCGACGGATTGAGGGATACTGCGAGGCTGAGTCCCTGCGGGCTCACGCCTCCCCTTGGGGGGTCGATGACGAGTAGATCGGGTCCGGAAGGAAGCCGGCTCTTCAACTGCTCGACCTTCCCCTCAATGAAAACGCAATTCATGATATCGTTTACCTGGCAATTCAGGCGGGCGTTTATGATATTGGCAGGGTTCGAGTCGACCCCGGTCACCCGGCGGGCGTTTCGGGACAAAATAATCTCGAGGGGACCCATGCCGGAGTAGAGACCGAGGACCTTGTCGCCCTTCCCAAGTCGGGCCACCTCGAGAACGCTCTCATAGAGAAGCTCTGCGACCGCGGTATTCGCCTGAAAAAAGGATTGGGGATATATGTGGAATGTAAGGCCTGCCACCGATTCTTCGATCGAAGCGGCGCCGAAGAGATGCTCTTCGTAATCATAGAGGCCCGTATCGACGCTACCCTTGCTCACGGCGCGGTAGAAGCACCCCAGTCGGGGAACCCTCTCACGGAGCTCGTGCCAAAGGGCGGACAGGGATATGATAGGGCCCGGCGCGGTCTCGAGCACGGCCATGATGCGGCCGGTGGATTTGGACTCCCGCAGGAGGAGATGTTTAAGAATTCCTTTCTTACGACCAGGATCGTACGGGGTAAGTCCACTCCGGTTGAAGTACTCCGAGACGACCGGCACGATCGAATCGATTGCGGTACTGAAGGCGGGACACTGTGAGAGAGGAACCACCTTTCCTTCATAGCTTTTTCCGGGAGCAGCCCGCTCGCGCAGTCCGAGCACGAGTCCTGATTTTCCCCGCCCGAAAGACAGCTCTATATTGTTCCTGCCCCACTGCTGGTGCGGCGCAGGCACAATTGGGGCTATCTCAACCGATTCGAGGTCCACTCCGCCTATTCTGGCCAGGGCCTGACGGAGATGGTTTTCTTTGATCTCGAGCTGCCTATCGTAGGCGATGTGCTGAAGAGTGCATCCCCCGCAGGAGCCGAAGTGGCCGCAGAAAGGTTGAGCCCTGTGAGAGGACGGCCGGATGATCTCGAGGATATCTCCCACGGAAAAACGGCGATCCCTCTTTCTTATTCCGATGCGCACGATGTCGCCCGCCACGGCGCCGGGAACGAAATATACGAAGCCTTCCTCCTTGCCCACGCCGAATCCGTCGGGGAGAGAAACATCGACAATTTCAAGGACCTTCTCTTCTCTTTTCAGTGATTTGGTCAAACCTTCAGATATCTCCGCTTTCCGTGACTTCGAGGCCGTAGGCATAGGCATGGTCATAAAAGCTGGTGATTTTAATATCGAACTCGCTCTTCTCGCCTCCATCGAGGGCCATGAAATCGAAATGTGTGCCGAGAGTCCTGCCCTCTTCGTCGAAGAGGGTGGCGATCACTTTCACGAGGACCTCTCGACCGCCTGTATTCGATACGGCGCCGATTATACGCGCCCAATAAGGTGAAGCGATTTGAGCGCAGCAGGGAGGCAAGGGCCTCAAGAAAGCGTGGCTGCCCAGCTCCAGTCCCTCTCCGCTACTGACATAGGAGAGCCGGGGCGGATTATTCACCTTGGCGCCGCATTCTATTCTCTCATCCATTCGATCCCCGTTTTTTTGAACCAATTCACCTGTCGGAGCTGAGATAATCTCCGAGCATCCCCTTCGTGTGCTCTTCATCATGACAATAGACACAGAGGTTCTCCCAATTTGAGCCGTCGGGAGGGTTGTTGTTGTGGTTCCCGTCTTTGTGGTGCACCGTAAGAAGATGCCTGTCTTTATATTCGAATTCCCTCGCGCATTTTGCACAGATGAGGCCGTAGATTTTGAGCGACTGCTCGCGGTAATCGTTTTTCGGGGCATTCATCGACTGGAGTTCCTTCACGATCTCATCCACGGTCTTTCCCTCACCCTTCTTGCCGGAAGCGGGCATGCGGCGCACCTTGTATCCCTTGTTTCTCATCTCCTGCACCTCGCCATTATGATGGTAAAGAATTATAACCTACAGGGCATGGTGATTGCCAGCAACTGTTGAAGGAAGATTCGGACTCCGATACGGTTTCTATAGCGTTCGAGATCACGAGGATGAATCCGCGCCGGCTTTTCCGCTTTAAATATCACCCCGATTATGGTACTAATGAGTTGATTTTAAAACTTTTTCTTCAGAGGAAGATTATGGCCAAGATTCAGACGCTTCGGGGGTTCAGGGATATTTGGGGCGAAGAGATAGAAAAGTTCCGCGAGATCGAGCGGATCTCGCGCAAGCACCTTGACCTCCTGGGTTATATGGAAATGGAGATACCGGTCCTGGAAAAAACCGAGCTCTTCGTGAGAAGCATCGGGGACACGACCGACATAGTGGAGAAAGAGATGTTCACCTTCACGGACCTTGGTGGGGATTCGGTGACGCTGAGACCCGAGGCCACGGCAGGGGTGGTGCGCTCTTACCTTCAGGCGGGCCTGTTCGTGAAGGAGCGGGTGAGCAAGCTTTTCACCCTCGGCCCCATGTTCCGCCATGAAAAGCCCCAGAAAGGGAGGTTCAGGCAATTCCGCCAGATCGATGTGGAAGTGTTCGGCAGCGATTCGGCGCTTATCGATGCGGAATTACTATGGATGATCTCCCTCATATTAAAAGATCTTGGAGTGGCCGGGTATACCATCGAGGTGAACAGCGTGGGCTGTCCCGAATGCCGGCTCGATTTCAGGAACAAGGTAATCACCTATTTTGAGGGAAAGAAGGAGCATCTGTGCGAAGACTGTGTGAGGCGCCTTTACAGGAACCCCCTCCGGATTTTCGATTGTAAGCATGCCCATTGTATCGAGGTGAGCAGGCAATCGCCATTTCTATTCGAGAGCCTGTGCAACCCCTGTAGAACCCATTTCGATGAGTTTCTCGCTTCTCTTGCCGGATTCGGCGTAGAGACGACGATTAATAAGCGCCTCGTAAGGGGCCTCGACTACTACACCAGAACCGTCTTCGAATTTACGTCCGGCGAATTGGGCGCACAGCAGACCTTTATCGCGGGAGGGAGGTACGATAACCTTGTGGAAGAGATGGGCGGCCCGAAAACACCGGGCACGGGTTTCGCCATCGGCGTCGAAAGATTGGCCATGGTGTCGCCCGGAGGAATGGCGCATAAGGGACCGCGGTTTTTCTTTGCCTATATGGGTGAGAGAGCCGCGAAATATGTGGCTTCCGTGGCGCGGGCTTTCGTGGAAAGCGGGATGCCTCTGAGGTACGACTACCATGGAAAATCACTTAAATCCCAAATGAGATACGCGGACAGCCTCAAATCCGATTTCGTACTGATTCTCGGGGATGACGAGATAGAGAAAGGCATCGTGACGCTCCGAAATATGGGCACAAAGGAACAGCATGAGCTTCCTCTTGATCCTGCGGCACTTACCGCGGCAGCAACCGAGCTTATCAAATAGCGACCTCTTCCCTCCCCCGGCGAGATTTCGTTACGAAATTCAAGGAGATCGCGGAAAATATGACTATCGTTGAATGTTCGATTATCGGAACACGAGATTCTGACGACAGCCGCGAATCGCCGTAAAACCTCACTTTTTTGACGACAGGTACCGGAAAGTCAATAAGGACAAAGAAAAAAATCCATTGGTGCTGCGATTTTTCTGTAGCGATTTTGAATTTTATTTAATAAAATAGACGCAGGTCCTGCTATGATATACACGGTCACATTAAATCCGTTTCTCGACCGCATCATTGAAGTCGAAGAGCTTGTATATGATGATGTGAACAGGATTACCGAAGAGCGGTCGAGAGCGGGAGGGAAGGGAATCGACGTTTCCCGTGTAATAAAAGATCTGGGAGGGGAGAGCGTCGCCCTCGGTTTTGCCGGCGGCTACAGTGGTATGGAGCTGGAAGGCAGACTTATCCAGGAAGGCGTGGTCTGCGACCTCACTCCTATATCGGGTTCTACGGGACTAAATGTAACAGTTTTCCAGAAGAGAAAAAAAATTCAGACCTTACTCAGCACGGCTTCACCGGAAGTGGGACCTCTCGAGACACTGGCTCTTCTCAAAAAAATGAGGGAATTACCAAGGGGCAGTTATCTCGTGATCAGCGGCAGCGCGCCGGGAGGGATAGATGATAAATTTTATGCCCAGATGATTACGGCCCTCGGCGACAGGGGCATCAAAGTGGTTATCGACGCGGATGAAAATATATTGAGACAGGCTATTAATGCACGGCCTTACATGATCAAACCGAATATTCACGAGTTAAGCAGACTCGTGGGAAAGAACCTGACCGAAGCGGAAGAGGTCGTCGAATCCGCAAAGCCTTTCCTTGATTCGGCGGCCTGTGTGGTCATTTCCATGGGTCCCAGGGGCGCGATAGGCCTTTCCGGAAACGGGATATTTCACATGATTCCACCAAAAGTCAAAGTCCGCAGTTCCGTGGGGGCGGGAGACTCCCTGGCTGCAGGCTTGATTTTTGCATTAAGCAAGGGAGACACTTTTGAGGACGCCCTGCGCCTCGGAGTCGCGTGTGGAACCGCATCAACACTGAATCTTTATGTCGACGGATGCTCCAGCGCAGAAGTGGAGGCAATAGAAAAAGATATAATTGTTAAGAAATTTTAATTTACTTATTCGAAATGATATATTATGTTTAATCAATAAAAGAAAGGAGGTGAATTTTGATGAAGAAACTATTGGTGTTATTTATAGCGATTTCTTTTTTTGCAGGTTTTTCTTTGATCGGCTGCGGTCAGACCGAGCCCCCGAAGCCTGCCCAGAAAGAAGAGGCGAAACCGGCAGCACCTGCTCCGGAGCCTGCGAAGGAGCCCGCGAAGGACGCAGCAACAGCGCCCGCGCCCGAGAAGGCCCCCGAGAAAGCACCCGAGAAAGCACCGGAACCAGCGAAAAAGTAGTAACCGAATATCAGGGTATATCCTTGATAAAGGATATACCCTGAATGATGAACGTAGGGGAGGACCATGAAAACGAGATCGTTCGGACTTGTTATCCTGATTATTGCTATTGGTATGTTCTTGAGCGGATGTGGTTGTTTCATGCAGGCCCAGAAGGGCGAGCAGGCTCCGCCTCCCGCTCCCGCGGCTAAAGTAGCGCCGCCGGAGGCAAAGGTTGAAGTGCCTGTGACTCCTCCGCCTCCGCCGCCGGCTGCTGCCGCGGTGGTCGCGCTTAAAGATGTGAACTTTGATTTCGATAAATACGCTATCCGCGCAGGGGATGGAGAGATATTGAAGGGCGATGCAAGTTGGTTTAAGGCTAACCCGGGCAAAAAGGTTAAGATTGAGGGCCATTGCGATGAGCGTGGCACCGTAGAGTACAACCTTGTGCTCGGTCAGAAGAGGGCCGATTCCACAAAGAAATACCTGCAGGATCTCGGAATTGACGGCAAGCTGATGGACACTGTCAGCTACGGCAAGGAAAGACCGCTCGATCCTGGACACAATGAAGCCGCATGGGCCAAGAACAGAAGAGCCCATATACAGCCGCTTCCGTAATTTTGTCGAGAAAGGCGGAGGGTAATCCGATTACCCTCCCTTTTTTTATCGATAACGCCTCTGATCTGACGAAAGTCCTGTCATTGGAGGAAGGGCAGAGACAGGAAATAGAAAGGGTCGCCAGCCTTTATCCCCTCCGTATTCCGGAACACTACCTTTCTCTTATAGATAAGGATTCTCCCATGACCTGCCCTGTGGGAAGGCAGGCATTGCCGTCGGGCGACGAATTCGATCTCTCGGGGCAGAGCGATCCCTTGAATGAAGGGGGCAGTCTTCGCACACCTGTTTTTGTAAGCCGCTATCATGGCAGGGGTGTGTTTCTGGTAAGCGCGGAGTGCGCCATGTACTGCAGGTTCTGCAACAGACGGCGCCTTGTGGGTAAAGGGTGGGATCCGGCGCGCTACGTGGAGGAAACACTCGAATATCTTGAGAATGATACCTCCATCCGAGAGGTCATATTGTCCGGCGGAGACCCTTTCATGCGGCCCGCCGAAGAGCTCGCACATATTCTGGCGAGGCTCAAAGGGATGGGAAAAAGGATCATCAGGATCAGCACGCGCATGCCCGTGGTCTCTCCCCAGCGATTAAGCAAGTCTTATTATAAAGCCCTTCATGACGCCGGGCCCGTATGGGTGGTAATACATATAAACCATCCCAAAGAGATCACACCGGAGTTTGTGGAGGCAATAGGGCGGTTCCGGAAAAGCGGCGCGGTGCTCGTGAGCCAGACTGTGCTGCTCAGGGGAGTGAACGACTGTGCCGGCATATTGGGAAAACTCTTTGAAGAGCTTGTTGCCATGGCAGTGAAACCTTATTATCTTTTTCAGCTTGACGAGGTGAGGGGAGCGTCTCACTTTAAAGTGAAAGTGGAAAAAGGCATAGAGATCATGCGGGCCCTCAGAAGGTCGGTGTCGGGTCTTGCAATACCTCACTATGCCATCGATATCTCGGGAGGCCTGGGTAAAGTGCCCGTGGATCATCAGTACCTGGGCGAGAGGAGGGGAGACCGCCTCAGCGTGGAGAGTCCCTCAGGGGTCGCGGGTATCTATGAAGACACGGGAAAAGAAAGCTGCTGCAGCCACTGCGGGATTTGCGGGCCCGAGCGCGTATAATTTCCTGATCACGAATGGGTAAAACGGAGAGATCCCTGAAAAAGGTTCTCAGCGGGTTTCGTCCTTCTTTCCCGATCCCTGGTTCTGAGAGGGCAGGGGTTTGAAGATCGCCTTCATGTAGTCTACCGCTGAGAGGATGCTGAAGAATAACGCAATATAGATGACGATCAAGCCTATCTGGCGGAGAGAGCTGTTAAAATCAAGGCACGAGATACCGATATACTGAAGATAATCGCACATGCTGAAATTGCTCTTCTCAGGGACATTGAAAAGAATGCATGAGATACCGATAAGCTGAAGGCTTGTTTTCAGCTTCCCCGCAAAAGAGGGATAGATGGCAATGCCTTCCATCGCATAGAAGGACCTCAGGCCGTTGATGAGGAACTCCCGTCCCACCAGGATAAGGGTGACCCACAGCGGGACAAGCTTATAATAGGTGAGTGTAATGAGGACCGAGGTGACGAGGAGTTTATCGGCGATGGGATCGAGATAGAGGCCGAGCTTTGTGGTAAGGTGCATTTTCCGCGCCACGAAGCCGTCCAGGCCGTCCGTGATTCCTGCTACAATGAAAAGGAGGCAGGCCGCGAAGAAGAACATCTCGTCTTCGGTTGCGATGAAGGATATTATTATGGGGATAAACAGGATTCGGACTACACTCAACCTGTTTGGGAGGGTCCAGACAGATGTTTTCTCATCCTTATCCTTCATTTGGATTTTTCAGCTTCTGGTAAAAGTATTTTACTCTTTTGATGAAATTACGGGTCTCTTCTATCGGGGGGACGGTCATCCTGTTTTCAATCACTCTCGTGGGGCCCGCATTATAGGCGGCAAGCATGAGCTCCAGGTTGCCCTGGAACGTATCGTCCAGGTACCTTAAATAACGGGTCCCTCCCTTGATATTATCATCCGGATCAAAGGGGTCTTCCACCCGCATGAGCTTTGCAGTATCGGGCATGAGCTGCATAAGGCCCCGGGCGCCTTTCTGTGAGACGGCATTGGGATTAAAATTCGATTCCGCTCTCACTACTGCCTTTACCAGACTGGGATCTATCCCGTGAGACTCGGAGTGACGCCGAATAAGGTGATCGTAACTGTTATTGTTGATGTTGGCCGCCCGGAAACCGGGGGTGGTCATCGACCTGTTTTTCTCACCGGTAACAGTATGGAATTTTCTGCCTATTGGGGTTATATTGGTGAAATGATATACCCCGTGCTCATCCACATATCCGTAGACCGCCGAATATCCGGTGATCGGGAGGAGGAGCGCAACGCAGAGCACGAGTAGTCTTACGGATATCATTTATTTATTTTCTTCATTTTTTCGGCTCTTGTCAAGTCTTTTGACGGTTGCCTCTGCTTTAGGGGGCGGATGAAGGGCAGGGGATACGTCGATTTCGGCAGTCCGTCAGTCATAAATATTTGGCAGGAAGCGGAACCGAATGTTAGGTACAGGGGGTTGGATGGAAGGAATTCTCTATGTAATGGCCACGCCGATAGGAAATCTAAAAGATATCACCCTTAGGGCTATCGAGGTGCTGGGCGAGGTAGATTTTGTGGTGGCCGAGGACAGGGGGCGGGCGCTCAAGCTGCTGAGCCATCTCGGCATAAGAAAACCGATTATTTCAATTAACAGTTATTCCGAGGAAAATAAGGCTGGAGAGATCACCGACAGGCTTTTGAGCGGGAAATCGGCCGCCCTTATCACGGCCGCCGGCACTCCCTGTATTTCCGATCCCGGCCGGGGAGTAGTAAAGAAGTGCCACGATCAAGGGATCGAGGTGAGGGCAATACCCGGGCCGTCCGCTGTCATAGCCGCCCTTTCTATTTCCGGACTTTATGCCGATCGCTTTCTGTTCCTGGGTTTTCTGCCCTTGAAGAAGGGAAAGAAGAAAAAAATATTCAGAGAACTGGCCCTCATGCCGCACGCCATGGTCCTTTATGAATCCCCCAGACGTTTGCACGATACTCTTGATGCGGCCGTCGCGGAGTTGGGAGATCGCGAGGCAGCGGTGTTTAAAGAGTTGACGAAGGTCCACGAGACGGTCCGCAGGGGCACCCTCCGGTCACTGGCCGAAGAGTACGATCAGGTCGAACCGAAAGGTGAATATGTGGTGATTATTAGCGGCGCCGCGGGCAGGCAGCAGGATTGATTACTTACAGGTCTTCATTTTACGCTCGTGATGTGTTATGTATAGAGGGATATATTCAGAATAGGGAGATATGCGACAAAAATTCCTTCATAATGCGGTAGCCTTCGTTCTGGCGGGCGGAGTCGGCGCAAGGCTCCATCCCCTCACCAAAGATCGGGCCAAGCCTGCCGTGCCTTTCGGCGGAAAATACCGGGTCATCGATTTTACGCTCAGCAACTGCGTCAATTCAGGTATAAGGAAGATATTCGTCCTCCCCCAGTATAAGTCCCATTCCCTCCTTGGCCATACGAGAGACGCCTGGAGCATACTAAGTCCGGAGCTTGGAGAGTTTGTCACCCATCTGTCGCCCCAGATGAGGGTGGGGGACGATTGGTACAAGGGAACGGCGGACGCTATCTACCAGAACCTTTACCATCTCGAGCAGGTCGAGGGAGAGCATGTACTCATTCTTTCGGGCGACCATATCTATAAGATGGATTACAGCCATTTCATAAAACATCACCAGAAAAACAAAGCGGACCTGACGATCTCCACCATGGAGGTCGATATCGCCGAAGCATCGAGGTTCGGCATCATTCAGGCAGACAGCAACGGCAGGGTGTGCGGTTTCCAGGAAAAACCGGAGCATCCCGAGCATATACCGGGAAAGCCGCACAAGGCATTTATTTCAATGGGCATATACATTTTCAACAGGAAGGCATTGTTTGATATCATATCCAGGGATGCAGCCCGGTCCGACTCGAGCCATGACTTCGGCAGGGATATCATACCCTACATGTACCCGGACCACAGGGTATTCGTCTATCCTTTCGGCAAAGGTGGCGGAAGGCACGCAGACTACTGGAGGGATATAGGTACAATAGACGCTTACTGGAGCGCCAATATGGATCTCGCGTCCGTAAGTCCCGTCTTCAACCTCTATGACAAGAAATGGCCCATAAGGACCTATGAAGGACAATACCCCCCTGCAAAAACGGTTTTTGCGGACGAAGCGAAGGGCAGGGCAGGGAAGGCTCTCGATTCCATTATCTGCAGCGGCGTGATCATAAGCGGCGGCAGGGTGGAGCGGTCGATCCTGTCCCCGGGGGTGCGGGTAAACAGTTATGCCGATGTAAGGGAATCGATACTGCTCCACGATGTGGTGATCGGTATGGGAGCCAAAGTAAAAAGGGCAATAATCGATAAGAATGTGAGGATACCCGATAATATGCGCATCGGTTATGACCTGGAGAAGGACCGGAGCAGATTCTTCGTCTCCGACGAAGGAATAGTCGTGATACCGAAAGATGCAATCCTGAAGTAAATTCCCCTGTTACGTCTCGCGCTCCACCATGTGATCCGCAAGATCGAGAAGGGCATCCTTGTAAGGTGAGGCCCGGAAGGCGGCCAGATATTTCTTTGCCCTTTCGATATGACGCGCCGTCATTTCCGCCGTATACTCCATGCCCCCGTGTCTCGTGATGATCCTGCGCACGCCCTTGAAATCCCTGGGGCTCATAGTCGGCTTTTCAAGTACCTTTTTTGCATAGGCCCGATCTTTCTCGCTTGCCTCTTTGAGGGCATATATGAGCGGCAGGGTCACTTTGCCTTCCTTCAAATCCGTGCCCACGGTCTTCCCGAGAATTGCATCATAAGAGGTGTAATCGAGAATATCGTCTTTTAATTGAAAGGCGATTCCGAGATTATACCCGAAGCCCCTGAGCGCTTCCCGTCGCGTGGGGGTTGCCTTGCCCAGAAGGGCTCCTATCTCGCACGCGGCCGAAAAAAGGACCGCTGTCTTGTTTCCTATAACCTCGAAATATTCTTCCTCTGTCGTCTCCACATCGGAAGTCTTGAGAAGCTCGAGGATCTCTCCTTCGGAGAGTGCCGTGGTGGCCTTCGAAATCGTCTTCAATATTGCCGGATTCCCGTCCTCCGCCATAAGCTCGAAAGATTTCGAATAGAGGAAGTCACCGACGAGCACGCTCGATTCATTTCCCCATACCGTGTTGACGGTAGAATTCCCCCGCCTGGTCTGTGCGTTGTCGACTACATCGTCATGAAGCAGGGTGGCGGTGTGGATGAACTCGACTATTGCCGCATAAGGGATGTGGAGATCATCCTTATATCCCGCGAGCCTCGCGGAAAGGATGAGGAGGATGGGCCGTACCCTTTTGCCTCCCGATTTTATTATATACGTTACTATCTCTCTGATAAAGCTGACCCTCGTAGTGATCAGCTTTTGTATGGACAATTCCAGATTTTCCAAGTCCTGCTCGATAAGTTTTAAGACGCTTTCCATGTTTCCTGACCTTTAAATGTATAGTAGGAGCGTACTTCCTCGGTGTAATCGGTTTCTTTATAGATGTAGAGCGGTTTCTCCACGACCGTACCGGCTCCCCCATCCTTCAGGAACTCCGCGAGAAAAAGAATCGATTCCTCGGCCTCCCTGGAATGGATAAACCGGAGGCGTTTGGGCTCCATCCTGTGAGCGCGCGCGCATCCCATGACCTCGCCGATCCGCGTGGAAGGATAGATGAGATATAGTCTCCCCTTCCCGTGAAGCAATGACGATGTAAGAGAGAGCAGGCGGGACAGATCGAGGTGTTCCTCGTGGCGCGCGATATGTCTCGAATCATCCGGACTCCTTCTTCCGGTGCCCTTTCTGGTATAGGGGGGATTGCTCACGGCCACGTCGAAACGCGCCTTTTTTAAGTCGATCTGAGGGGAGGTTGCATCACCCTCGATGAATTCGATATTCTCACAGCCGTTTATCGCTTTGTTTTTAACTGCCGTCTGAAATAATCCCGGCTGGAGCTCAATTCCCGTCATATTATTACAAAAACCCTTTCTCATCATATAGATAGGTATAATACCACAACCGGTCCCAATATCCAACAACCTTTCACCCTTTTTCAGGTGAATGAAATTAGCGAGAAGAATGGCGTCTACGGAGAATCTGTAGCCTTCCTTTTTCTGCACGATTTTCAACTCTTCGTCGCAGAGCAGTTCCAGGGTCTCGTCGGCCCCCGCGATTTCAGGCATATTTGTGGTAGACGAGACCGGTGAGAATCTTCGGATAAAAGAAAGTCGATTTAGGGGGCATATCGAGACCGCAGTCGGCCACTTCCTTGACCTCGGTCGTGGTCGTGGGAGGGAGGAGGAACGCGAGGTCGGCAGCTTTCGTCCGCACCGACTCGAGCAGTTCCCCGGGGTCCTGAGTAAAGGATATCTCCTCCTCTTTGATGGCAAGCACATTACGCAGCAAATCTGAATGGAGGATATTTACCTTCAACCTCTCAAGGGGCCCCGCTCCTTCGGTGGGAGTGGGAGCGGTGAGGACATAAAGGCTGCCCTGGTCCTGACGTGGATACAGGACAAACGAAGGTTCCCGGGATAGGGTAATCCGCCTGATTGCCTGTGAAATGGACTGAGAACCCTCAAAAGGTATCTTTTCAATTTGCACGTGGTTTTGAAGAAGGCCCAGCAGGTCCCGGAGGTCCCTCTTCTGTTCCAGGGTCACGATCCGGTGATAGGGGAGGATCACGACCCCCTTTGAATACATGTTGGTCAGATAAAAAGGGATATGGGAGAGGTTGAGCCTGAAGGAGACGTCCAGCCTGTGATGGCCGTCGGCGATATAGATTTTGCGCGCGTCCATGAGCTCTGCCAGGGCGTCCATCTCGGAAGGTTTTGTCATCCGGTAAAACCTGTTCCTTATGGCCTCATCATCGATAAAATCGAAAAGCCCATCCTTTTCGGCGGTCTCCAGCAGATTCTCCACCTCCAAACCGCTATCTTCATAAAGTCCGAAAGGGAAGCTGGTATAAGCTCCCAGGGCTACGATGAGCTTCTCCCGGTCTTCCTTCGCTTTCTTCCTTGTCTGTTCGTGGGTGAGAATCCGTTCTTTGTCGAGCTTTTGAAGCCCGATAAAGCCTCGCCTGAAGAAGGTTTTCCCTTCAATATCGAATTCCTGTTCGTAGATGTATATGGTCCTTTCCCTGTCTGGCACCAATGCGCCCTCTTCGCACCAATTTATGAACGTCTGACGGGCATGGGCATACCTGTCCATGCCGGGCAGCGGTCTCGGAAGCTCAAGCCTCACTGCATTGTAAGGACTTCTCGAGAGGTAGGTCTCGTCGTCTGAAATCACGTCATAAGGAGGGCATACGCAGGGGGCGATCCCGCCCACCTTCGCTTTATTGTAGATGATGCCCCGAAAGGGCTTGAGATAGTGGTCGCGCATGCACATGTTGTTAACACAGGACGGAAGGAATGTCAAAGTTTTTTGCCTGGCTATGAGCGCGGACATTTTCCGGATATTTCAATCAATGAATGTCTTGACATAAACGGAGAAACTGTGGTTAAAATAAAGCGTTGCCGAGGTAGCTCAGTCGGTAGAGCAGGGGACTGAAAATCCCCGTGTCCGTGGTTCAATTCCGCGCCTCGGCACCACTTCTTTTATGGGTTCGTAAGAATCCGCTAAAGGGTGATGTGAATAGTCAAGCAGGTCAGGCAATCATGACTCCTGACCTGCTTTTTTTATACCAACCACCGCATTTCTTCTTTCTCTCACTGCGTTTCGGACAGGTCCTTCGGCGCCAGAGGTCTCAATTCCCCACAAAATACGCGTCTTTCCTCGCAAAATGGCTGTTGACAGGGGCTCGTGGTTTAAATAAACTGAACGTACCTTGAGAAGAATTTTTCAATCGGGATCCGGGTGGAGGAGAGATGAAGTGTGGCACCGGAGCTTCGGGAGCAGGGAGGGATGGAGGCGGAACCCTTTCAAAGGGGAAGAGAGGGTTCATTCTGTCGTGGACAGGGAGTGTCGGGATCGTCCTGCTCCTTCTCGTTATGCTCCTCGCGCCCTTGCCCCTTCTTTCCATCACTCTTGAAGAAGCGGTAAAAAGGGCATTCGAGGTCTCCTTCACCATAAAACAGCAGAAGGAAATAATCAAAAGCTCCGAATTCTCTTACATCTCCACGATTGATCCCTATCTCCCCAAGATCGACATACAAAGCTCCTATATCAGGTCCCTCAACGGTCAAACCTCCGCGGGTCAGTCTGTCGTAAGCGTCTCCACTCTCGGAAATTTTTCAAATGTTTTTGCCGCCACGAATATTTACACCTTCACCGGGACAATTTCGTACAGGCTTTTCGATGGCGGCGAGCGGTTCGCCCGAAGAAGGCAGGCCTATTCCCTTATGGGCAGGGAAGGAGAGCTGCTGAAAAACGTGAGAGTCGAAGTACGTTACAACGTCAAAAGCGCGTTCTACACGGCTTTGGGAAACAAGCACGTGGTAAATACCAGAAAAGAGGCTCTCGCGACGGCAGAGAAGGTGTACGGGCTCACCAGGGGCAGGTATGACGCGGGGGTGGCGAAGAAAAGCGAGGTTCTCCAGGCCGAGGTGAGAATGACCACCGCCAGGATCGATCTTCTCACCTCGGTGAAACAGTATGAGAGGTCGCTGGAGGAGCTTAAATCATTTCTTCTTTACGATCCGAAGGATCAGCAGGATGTGGAAGGGCCTCTGGGGGAGCCGGGATACCGGGCCGATTTTCAGACTCTCATAGAGAGGGCCGTTGCAATACGACCCGATGTGACGGCCCAGATGAAGGAGATCGAGCGGCTTCAGATGGTGTATAAGGAGAGGACGAGCGCCTGGTTTCCCAGAATTGACGCCCAACTGCAACAGGCGAGAACGGATACGCAGTTCTTCCCCGATGGGCGGCAGGATGCATTTATCCTCAATTTCAGTTATGCCCTTTTTGACGGCGTGGGGAGATACTATAATATGCAGGGCGCCTCCAGCGATATAGCGGCCGCCCGTTTCAGACTCGGCGAGATAAAACGGAATGCGGGAATCGAGATCGTGCGCGCCTATAAAGATTACGAGCTGAGCTGTGATAATGTGAGGCTTTATAATGAGCTGGTACGCCAGGCCAACTCAAATTATGAACAGGCTTTCGGTGAATACAGGGTAGGAAAGGGCGATATTCTTGCACTCCTTCAGGCAGAGAGGGAGTTCGCGAGCGCGCGGGAAAATTATATCCTCGCCGTGGCACGGGCGAATACGACTCTTACCTTTCTTGAAAGAGTTGCATATCTCGAGGGGGACTAATAAAGGGAAAATCTATTTCGTATCGAGGTTGAGCAGGGCCTTTTCGGCCAACATCCTCACCACTGTTGGTCCTTTCCTGGCAAGACGGCGGTAAATGTTTTTCGCGTCATCGGCACGGCCCTTGAGGGCATAGACGGTGCCCAGATAAAGTTCGGCTACCATGTAAATCTTCCCGGGCTTCTCTTTTACCACCTTCTGGAAGATTGTTTCGGCTTTATCGAGGTCTTCTTTCTTACCCGCCTGATTGTATGATTCCAGGCTCTTTACCCCTTCCATAATGGCAGATTGGGCTTTGGCGCTTTTTCGATCCTCGTATGCCGCGTAGGCAAAGACTGAAAGACCCGCGATACAGCAGACGGCCGCGGCGATGATGACCAGTTTCAGGTGGGTGCGCACGTAGGTGATCGCCGATTGGACCGCCACCATCAAGAAATCGGGCTTTTTTATCTCTTCCATTACCTTTCTTTTTGTCATGGGATTTATTTGACCATACCGGGACGGTTCCTGTCAACGATATATCGCAGGCACAAAAGAAAGAACCGTATACCGGTCGATAAAAGGAAAGACGACAAGGGAGACGGCTAAGGCGAGCGTTGCCGGCACATAAAGGGGAATACGGTCCCGGGAGATGCCTTCAAGAAGATTGAGGAGCGCGATGGTTTCGATGCCGAAAGCCAAAAAACCGATATAACCGGCCAAAGGCATCTCGAAAATCTTCGGACCCTCTACGAAAGGAACCGTGTAGATCCACTTCGATAAGGCGCGGTAATTCCATGCTTCCCAGATGACCCCGCAAAACAGCCCGGCGGTGGCTCCCCTGAGACAGGCGGCAAGGGTGCCTGCCTCGAGATCACCTGCAAAAGATCGATACCCCCGTAGATAATTATAGCCGTCAATGAGAAGGGCGAGGAAGACCCATGCGAGCGGGAAGGCGACAGAAGGGAAAATAAGGAGCAGAAGGAGACAGAGAAATCCCGTTGTCAAAGCGTAGGCAGGATAGCGGGAGGGTATGGATCGGGGTCGTATCCTGAGCTCACCGGGGAAGATATGACGGAGAAGCTCGTCCGTGAGATAGATCGCGGGAACGACGGTCCCGTAGGAAAGCAGATAGGCCGCGTACCGTATAGCCCTTTCTTCGGGAAGGGCTATGTAATGCCAGTTCTGAAGCCGTAGGTTCAGGATTTCGAAGAGACACCAGTAGCCGCAGGAGACGAAGACCGTGAGGGGAAGACGCCTGTCGAGAACCGACAGCCTGCCTTTCTTTGCGGCCAGGACCGCATCGGCGAGAATTATAAAGGACCACCATGAGGTGACATAGAAGAAATAGCAGAAGGGCTCGACACGATGCACAAGGCAGTAGTAGCCGAAGCCCTGAAGAGAAAAGGAGAGGCCGAGAAGAAGCAGATACTTCTTCACGTGAATCAGGAATTATGGTTGAAGTTTAAAGGTAGATCGGGATTCTTGGTGATGTCGGGAGTCTCGTCGGGCGATTTCTTTATCCTTGTGCCGCCCATAAAGGTCTTCGTGTAAAAATCAGACTGGAGTGAATCGACTCTCACGCCGATTTTGCAGTGGGCGGAAGAAGAATGAATAAATTTGCCTTCTCCGATATAGATGCCTACGTGAGTAGGATATTTCACAAATCTCTTTGTCCTGAAGAAGACAAGATCCCCCACAGACAGTTCATCCTTTTCCACTTTGGGACCCACTTTAAATTGATCCCTGGCGCTCCTCGGGAGCTGGACATCGAAAATATCATAAATTTTCTTTACGAAAGCGGAGCAATCAAGGCCCCGCACACTGTCGCCGCCGTAGCGGTAAGGAGCGCCCATAAAGCTTTTCGCTACTTTGACGAGCATATATTTTTCTTCATGGGTTTTCCATGGTTTCATGGGCCTGCCTGGCAAATCGATAAAACCGTCATCCTTTCCGTCCTCGCCTATTTTAGGGATGAGGAGCGTTATTCCAGGGGCAAGCCTTTTTCCCAGGTTATTATTGGATTCGAGAATATCATCTCTTTCGAGGCCAAAGCGCAATGCAACGTTTTCGAGGGTATCTCCCTTCCTTACCTTGTACTCCAGGAACTCCCCGTCATTTTCAACCTCTTCGATCACTGCCGGGACGCGGGCAATACGGGAGTTTTTCATTCCTCCGGCGCTTTTCGCCGCCATTTTGCGGTCCCTCTCGGCTCTCAGCCGCTGGCGCTGACTCGAGACTTGTGTTTTCGATGTTTTTGAGGATTTCTGTCTATCGACAATTTTTTGCTTTTCGCCGCCGGCATGTTGCTTCTTGGACGACGTCTGCAGCTTCTCGTTTGATTTTACCCTACTGGCCGGTGCACTGAAGGCGGAAACCGCAAGCGATAAGATGAAGCATAAACTTGTGAGAGCCGTTATTGTGAGTCTCTTCATTTACCCCGTTTCGGTTTTGTTTTGAGATGCAGAACTTATGTAGGGTTTTATCAGAATACGCAAAAAGATGTCAAGATATTTTTTCATTATATCTACGTATGAATTGACAAAACAGAGACTAATCATGCTCTTTTGACAGGTGATTTTTTTGTATTTTTTTTCACATAAATTTGTGCCCTTCAGGTGATTTTTATGATAATATATGGGAAAATCACGGTTTAGGAGGCTGGATGATGGAAATCGGCAGAGAAATCTTCTGGAACGTCGGTCAGGGAGCGAGGTGGATCACCTACGCACTAATGATAGTAACTTTTATCTTCCTGATTTACGGTCTTAAGAAGAGATATGACATGTGGCGTATGGGTAAAAGTGCGCCTTTCGATTTTAAGAAGGATCTCGGTCAGCGAATAGGTTACTTCATTAAGAGCGGAATATTCCACAGAACCATTTTACGGGCAAAGGAAGGCTACCCCGGTTTTATGCACCTCTTTCTCTTCTGGGGATTTCTTGTTCTGGCGATCGGCACGGCACTGGTGGCGTTACAGGATGACGTGGTCCGGCTCATCTGGGGAGTTGAATTCATCAAGGGCGATTTCTACCTGATATTCTCCTTCTTCCTGGAACTGGGCGGTATCGCGGCAATAGTAGGCATTCTCATGGCCATGTACCGCAGATACGTAACCAAACCTGACAGGCTCGATAGCAAGCCGGACGATCTTATCACTTTGGTCTGGATTCTCGTGGTCCTTGTTACCGGATTCATCGTGGAAGGCGCGAGGATTGCCGGGGAGGGCAGGCCCGAATTCGAAGCATGGAGCTTTGTCGGGTGGGGGATCTCTTCCCTCTTTGCAGGAGCTTCAAAAGAAAGCATTTCGGCAGGCCACAAGTTCTTCTGGTATTTCCACATGCTCCTCTCCTTCGGACTCATTGTCTATATCGCGTATTCCAGGCTGTTGCACATAATCACCTCTTCGCTCAACATGATGTTCAGGGGCGTTGAGGATGCGCCGCGCGGGGCCCTTCCCGCGATCGAAGATTTCGAGAACGCAGAGGAATTCGGCGTAAATGCCATAGACGGCTTCAATTGGAGGCAGATTTTTGACCTCGATGCCTGTACCAGGTGCGGCAGGTGCCAGGAGCGCTGTCCTGCGTATAATACCGAAAAGCCCCTCTCGCCGAAGAAATTGATTCAGGACCTGAAAGGCGAATGGGAGAGGGCGGCACAGGGGATAAAGAACGAGGAAGGCATCATCGACAACGTCATCCAGGAAGAGACCCTCTGGTCCTGCACGGCCTGTCTTTCCTGTCAGGTGAACTGTCCCGTGTCTATCCCGACCTTCGATAAGAATATCGAGATGAGACGTTATCTCACGATGACCCTGAGCAAGGTAAGCTCCGAAATGAAGCTCCTTTACAAGAACCTCCAGCAGAGATCCGACCCGTACGGTATGGGCAAGAGCCAGAGACTGGAGTGGACGGAAGGCCTCGAGGTAAAGAAGGCGACGGAAGAGGAAGTGGAGTACCTCTACTGGGTCGGCTGCGTAGCCTCCCTTGACGACAGGAACAGGAAGATAGCCAAATCAGTGGCGACCATACTGCAGAAGGCGGGGGTCTCTTTCGGGGTATTGGGACCTGATGAAAAGTGTTGCGGCGATCCCCTGAGGAGGACCGGAAACGAATATCAGTATCAGGAAATGGCCGAGGGTAATGTGGCCCTTCTTAATGAGCTGGGCGTGAAGAAGATCATTACCGCCTGCCCGCACTGCTATAACACGCTGAAGAACGATTATCCTCAGTTGGGCGGCAACTACGAGGTAATCCATCATACGGAGATGATCTCGATGCTCGCGCGGCAGGGGAAGATCTCCATCAGCCCGACCCTCGAGGGCATTACCACATTCCACGATCCCTGTTATCTCGGAAGAGTCAACAGGATCTTCGATGCCCCGAGAGACCTGGTCGACAGAGTCAAGAAAGGCTCATACGTAGAAATGGACCGGAACAGAGATGAAGGGTTCTGCTGCGGCGGCGGCGGCGGCAGGATATGGATGGAAGAGCACCACAAGAGGATAAACCACAACAGGATGGATGAAGCCATTGCACTGTCCGCGAACACGGTGGTGACGGGATGTCCCTATTGCCTTATCATGATGGAAGATGCGATCAAGGATAAGGAGAAGGGCGAAACCATGAAGGCGCGTGATATTTCGGAGATTGTGGCGGAAGGTTTGTAAAATCCGGTTTCACCGTGAGGATCACATAAAAGGATGGGCTTGCCCATCCTTTTATGTTTTCACGGAACAGCATCATTCATCCAGGGTTATAGCTTCCACGGGGCATTCTTCAACGCAAGCCCCACACTCTGTGCAGAGCTCAGAGTCGACCTTTGCCGTATCGTCAACCGTTAATGCATCGGCAGGACAAACCTCGGCGCATGCTCCACATCCTGTACAATTTTCTACATCGATCTTCGCGGGCATATCTGTTTTACCTCCTTTCTTTTTAAGAATTCCTAACGGATATGGGGGTGAAAGTCAATAGAAAAGTGAAACTACCCGAAAGTGGCCGGAGGGCCGGAAAGGCGGGAATTCACGGTCACGAAGGCTTTTCGGGCTTACCGTAATTTTGTGGCCTTCCGACCTATATCAGGATTTACCGAAATCATGCCCCGGCCATGGAAGCCCGCGATGGGGAAAGGCCGGCAAATCCGCCCCATAGGTCGGGTATGCTGTATGCGACCGGTTTGGTGGTGATTTTTGATTGACATAGTCACTGAGTTCTAATAAGATGTCACCCATGAAAGAGTTCTTCAAAGATATGTTCGTCGATCTCTATGAGAATTTCACGGAAGTCTTCCTCAACATAATCGTGATGATCATAGTGATGATCCTGGGATTCATCGTGAGCTGGTTTATAAAGAAGGTCCTTATAAAACTTCTCATGCTTTTCCGCTTTGACCGATGGGCCGAGGAAGTAGGAATAAAGAATTTCCTGGAAAAGGGGGGCGTAAAGGTCCTCCCTTCGGTTATAATCGGCAAGATCGCCTATTGGGTGATTATCGTCGCCTCCTTCTCCTTCGGGCTGAATTTTATCGGAATTACCCAGTTTTCGGAATACACTTCCAAGATCTCCAGCGCCTTACCCAATATCGCCGTCTCTCTTTTTATTATAGTGTTCGGGATTATCTTCGCAAATTTTATCAACCGGGTCATCTTCATTACCTGTGAAAATGCGAATGTGAGGTATGGGGACCTGATCGCCAAAGGAGTGAGGGTTTTCCTCATTATTATCACCTTTGGCATTGTATTCGAATACATGGGTGTGGGCAACACGATCATCACCATCAGTTTTCTTATCATATTCGGTGGGATTATCATGACCATGTCCCTCGCTCTCGGCATAGGCTTGAGCCATGTCCTTGCCGACCTGATAAAAGACAAGGTAAGAGAGAGGGGAGAAAAGAAAAAGGCGCCTCTATAAATTCTCCGGATCTATCTCAATAGATATTCTCCAAACCATCTCACGGCAAGACTGACGGCCCTCTCCCGGTGGATCGGGTTAGAGAGGATGTGGTCGGCGCCCTCGATAATTTCCAGCCTTTTCGGCTCCCGGATCGCATTATAAATCTCCACCCCCTCGCGGCATGGAACGACGTCGTCGGCATCGCCGTGAATCACGAGAGCATTGGAGACTGTTCCTGCCAGGGCAAGTATATCGTATCGCGCGAAGTCGGCATACAGCTCATCATCGAACGTGATGCCATCGATCTTCTCATCCGATTTCTCGAGCATGTAAGGTGTTGCCCAGGGGGAGACACATCTTATCCGACTATCTCGCGATGCCTTGACAAGGCAGGCGGCTCCACCGAAGCTGGCCCCCAGCATGCCGACCTTTTCCGCATCCACATCAGGACGGGATATCAGGTAATCAAAAATGCGGTCGAGGTTCTCGAGACGTATCGTGAGGGTGGTGCTCCGGATGTCTCCCCCGCTCTCCCCGCAGCCATGGTAGTCGAAGCGGCATGAAGCCATTCCCGACGCAGCCAGGCGCTCCGAAAGGGTCATATACTTGGAGCTCGATTTCGAGCTGATCAGGCCATGGGAGAGGATGACGGCGGGAAAGGGGCCCTTTCCCGCATCCGGAGTGGTGAATAGGGCACTTATCTTATTATACGAAGAATCGAGCTCGACGTATCGTATCACCTCATGGTACCTTTCAACTCATCAAGTTTTTCTTCCAGGGGGATGAGGTTGAGCACGTCCTCCTTGTTGTATTCGAGAAGGAGGCTTAAATCGGAGTGCCTTCCCCGCTTCATGTAACGCTCCCAGAGAAGCACGGCTTTATATCCGTTGATGCCCTCCGTCTTCCGTTTGATGCCGAACATCTTTTCAAGGTCTTTAAGCCCGCCTTTAATGCCGAGCTTCTTTTTCACCTTAAAGAGATCCCTCGAGCTGCATTTTTCTTTCAGATCGATGTTCAGGTATTTCTTGATCGTGGGCAGGTCGAAGAGATCGCCGTTGAAAGTGACGATCGTACTGGCCCTCTGCAATTCCCTTTCTATATCGTCCGTGTTGATGTTCTCTCCGTGCCACTGGACGAACCCGCTGGGTTCCGTGTGAATGCCGATAACGCAAATGTTTCCGTTTCTGTCCGTTTCAATGTCGAGATACGCTTTCACTTAAAACACCCTTTTACCTTTCTATGCAAAATAAAATCAATTAAGTCCTTAAAGTTACGATACCTATAATCCCGAAAGAGAAGAAAATAAGATTTGAAAACCAGGCGGCGAACAGGGGAGGGAATATTTCGGAATACCCCAGCGACAGGGAGACGGAGTGAAGGAACCAGTAAAAAATCCCCAGCGACATACCCGCAAATATCCCTTTCGATATATGTTTGGTTTTGCTGTACCTGAGGCCCACGGAAAAGGCAGCAAATACCATTATAAGGTTAATGAAGGGGAAGGCAATCTTGTTATAGAGGTCAACGAGATACCTCCTCACGTCATGGCCGTCCAGCTTGAGTCGTTTAATGTAACGGGAGAGTTCGCCGTAGCCCATCTCTTCGGGATTTTTTTCCGCTATCTTAAACACGGCCGGAGGTTCCTGAATGAGGTTGCTCAAGGCAGGGTACGTTTTTTTTGATATAAAACCATTCGTACCGAAACTTCTTTCCGATACATTATAAAAAGTCCATGAGCCGTCTTTCCAAACGCCTTCTTTTGCATCAAAGCGTCTCTTGATAGTGTAGTCGGGAGCGAGCTCGATGACGGTGAGGCCTTTGATCTTATCGAGTTTATTATCAAAATAATCTATATTGTTGATCCAGTTATTTCTCTTGAACCAGATCCGGTCATTCTTGAAATATACATAGGACTCTTCCTTCTTGATTTTTACCTGATAGAGAAAATCGGATGCAT
>DASXUJ010000061.1 GCA_036504895.1 Syntrophorhabdaceae bacterium | reverse complement strand
TGGTCAAGAACATCACGAAAGAGCCCATGGGTAAAATCTATAAAGGAGTGGCTCCTTTTCTCATCTCTCTCGGCGTCATGTGGGGCCTCCTCTTTGCCTTTCCTGAACTGGCGCTCTGGCTCCCGTCGGTGTTTTACAAGTAACAAGGGAACCGGTACTAAAGGAGGTGAAAAGATTCGTCCACGTCTTATGGTAAGGCAGAAAGCACGCTTCACACATGCAATAACTAGTAAAGGGGAATAGCACAATGGTAAGGAAATTTGCAGTATTGGTTTTCGCGGTCATGTTCGTCATTTCTGCGTCGTCTCTCGCCGGCGCGGCCGATCCGATCAAGCTGAAATTCGCGAGCTATCATCCACCGGTCCATATGGTCTCCATATTGATCGGAAAATGGTGCGAGGAAGTCAATAAGCGGTCGGGCGGCAAGGTGGAAGTGACCTCCTATCCCGGGGGCACCTTATTATCGCCTACGAAAATGGCTGCGGGCGTGGCGAGCAACATCGCGGATATCGGTTTTTCCCACTGCTCGTACTCTAGGGGAAGGTTCCCTGTCATGGAGATCATGGAGCTCCCCCTCGGGTTTCCGAGCAGCTGGATCGCCACCCACGTGGCAAACGATTTCTACGGTAAGTTTAAACCGAAGGAGTGGGACATCTATCATCCCCTCTTCTTCACCACAAGTCCGGTCAACGTGATCCAGACAGTCAAAAAGCCCGTCAAATCCCTTGAGGATATGAAGGGGATGAAGATCCGCGGCACCGGCAGGAGCGGCGATATCGTGAAGGCCCTGGGCGCGGTCCCGATGCCTATCGAGACTCCGGATCTTTATGAAGCGATCAGAAGGGGCGTGGTCGACGGCGCATACCTCACCATGGAGACCTACAAAGGCTTTAAGACGGGCGAGCTCCTGAAGTATAACACGGAGTCATGGAAGGTGGGCAGCGTGTACGCTTTCTATGCGATCATGAACAAGTCGAAATGGGGCAAACTCCCGGCCGACGTACAAAAAGTGATCACCGACGTGTCGAGTGAATTTGCGGAGCGTTTTGCAGTAGGTTTCAACGCCATCGACATCGAAGGCAGAGACTATTTTCTGAAACAGGGCGGACAGATGGTACCCATTGCCGATGCGGAAAGCGCGAGATGGGTCAAGGCGGTACAACCTGTGATCGCTGATTTCACCAAGGATATGAACTCAAAAGGCTTTAAGACGCCCGAGGTGGAGGGCTGGCTCGCCTTTATTCATGAGCGGGTCAATTACTGGAAAGGGCAGGAAAAGGCAAAGAAGATTCCCACGGCCTTCAGCTACTGAAAGGCCCCCACGCAGCATGATATAAGGGCCATGTCCCTGGGCGATGTGGCCCTTATATCATGCGAAAATGCATTGTATACAATGGGTTACAATGGGTGTATACAAGAAGAAGGTTGCAGAAGGGGAGCCGATGTGTTACAGGTTGTATATCCGCACAAAACAAAAGGGGGTAGCAAAATGATAAGAAAGGTATGGCCTTTATTCATTATCGTTTCACTCCTGGTATCCTTTACTTCTCTTTCTCATGCGGATGCGGTGAAGCTCAAATTCGCCAATTACTTCCCTCCCACCCATATGAATTCAAAGATGTTGGGCAAATATTGCGATGAATTGAACAAGAAATTGGCCGGAAAAGTGGAGATTACCCAATATACGGGGGGCACCCTCCTCACCGCCCCCAAGATGGCCGCGGGCGTGGCCTCGGGTATTGCGGACATCGGCTTCTCCAATTGCTCCTATTCCCGGGGCCGTTTTCCCGCCATGGAGATCATGGAGCTTCCTCTCGGCTTCCCGAGCAGCTGGATCGCCACCCATGTGGCCAATGATTTTTATGCCAAGTTCAAGCCGAAGGAGTGGGACACCTACCATCCCCTCATGTTTTCCACGAGCCCGCCCAACGTGATACAGACCCTGAGCAAGCCCGTGAGGACCCTGGAAGACCTTCGACAGATGAAGATCCGCGGCCAGGGCAGGCTCGGCGACATCGTGAAGTCCCTCGGGGCCGTGCCCATGCCCATCGAGATTGTCGACCTCTATGAGGCCTTACGGAGAGGCGTGATCGACGGCACCTATACCCCCCTCGAAACCCTGAAGGGCTTCAAGTTGGGGGAAGTGGAAAAATATGTGACTGCCTCCTGGAAGGTGGGGAGCGTCTTCGCCTTCTACGTGGTCATGAACAAGAATAAGTGGAATAGCCTGCCTCCCGACGTGCAGAAGGTGATCACCGACCACACAAAGGAATTCGTCGAACGCTGGGCGGTCGAATGGAATAATATAGACATCGAAGGCGCCGACTTTTTCAAGAAACAGGGCGGCCAGATCCTGCCTATTTCGGAGACTGAGGCGGCAAAGTGGGTAAAGGCCTCGGAGCCGGTGATCGTCGATTTTAAGAAAGACCTCACCTCCAAGGGGTATAAAGGGCCTGATATCGATACGTGGCTCGCCTTCATCAGGGAGCGGATCGAATATTGGAAGGGCCAGGAAAAAGCCCGGAAGGTCGCCACGGCGTATCAGTATTGACCGGGCCTCGTCAGACGAGTCCCCTGGAGGAGGAGTTGTGGAGAGAGAGATATCCACGATGGCCATGAAGCTGCCGGAGCTCGACCGGCTCGTGATCACCGTGGTCACCGACAATTATTATGATGCCCTACGGCCGGACGCCGCCATCGCCGCGCGGTTCCGCACCCGTCCCGGCGTCTCGCTCCATGCCGAGCACGGCTTCTCCTGTTTTATAGAAACCGCATCTCAGGGCCGCGAGGCCGCGTTTATGCTCGATTTCGGCCTCGACGGCGCCGCGATCAACCATAACCTCGAGGTGCTGGGCATTGATCTCGCTAAAACCGATGCCTTCGGGTTGAGCCACGGCCACTTCGACCACTGGGGGGCCCTCGTCGATATTCTTGCCCTGAACAGGGAGAAGATACGGAAAGGGACTCCGCTCTATCTGGGGGAAGGGGCATTCGAGACGCGCTACGCCCTTGTACCGGGCAGTGCCGACAGGCTGGAGATAGGCAGATTGGACAGGGAGGCCCTTCTTGCCCTCGACCTCGTGACGGTCCGGGAGGTGAAGGGGCCCACGGAGGTGATTCCCGGGGGTTTTTTCACCGGTCCCATCGAAAGGACCACCGGATATGAGACGGCGTCGCCCTTACTATTAGTACAAAGGGGAGGCGAAGTGGAGGCTGATACGTTTTCAGGCGAGCAGGCGATGGCATTCAATGTGAGGGGGCGGGGCCTTGTCGTCCTGTCCGGCTGCGCCCATGCGGGTATCGTAAATACGATAATGCACGTCCGGCGCATGGCGGGCATGGAGAAGGTCCATGCGATCATGGGCGGTTTTCACCTGAGCCATGCATCACCCGAGAAGGTGGAAAAGACCATAGCCGATATAAAAGCGATCGACCCCGATTACGTGATTCCGGCCCACTGCACAGGTTTCGAGGCGGTCGTCAGGCTTTCCCGCGAGATGGCCGGCAAGTTTATTCTTAATACCGCAGGTACGCGCTATAGGTTCGGCGCGTAGAAAGGAGGAAGGGCCGTGCCAGGAAGGCACGGCGGATATGCGTTTCTTTGGAGGGAAACTCCGCTCCATAAAGGGAGGCAATATGGTTACACGCGGTTATATTCAAAATTAATAAGGGGGTAACAAAATGGTAAGAAAGCTTCTATCAGCGCTCTTCATCGTTTCACTCTTACTCGGTCTCGCATCCGTGTCGTCTGCCGATGTGATCAAGCTCAAATTCGCGAACTATTTCCCCCCCACCCACATGA
>DASXUJ010000060.1 GCA_036504895.1 Syntrophorhabdaceae bacterium | reverse complement strand
CGAACCATTTTCTTAGACTACACCTTCCTATTCTCAAGACAAATCTACCAAGAACTTATAGATTTCTAAAGGCTGCAAAAAATTTGCTCCACCCCTGCCAGTAAACAGCTCTTAATGAAATGAGTCGCGAGACCGCATGCTGCACCTGATCCGGTCAAATTCCAAGGATCTAAAGACAGAGGAGATAAAATGGGCGATAAAACGTACGATATCGTGATGTATGAACCTCAATACAAGGAAGAACTGCTCGATCTGATGGAACCTCTTTGGGGCACCGATCGAAATAGAAACAGCATGTATCTCGACTGGAAATATTGCCGTAACCCATATACCACGACCCCACTCATTTATCTAACCCTTTATCAAAAGAAGATAGTTTCGGTAGCAGGTTTTTTTGCCGCTCGCTGGCAGGCGGGACAGCGTGGTGACGAGTATCTTTGTTTCAGCGGGGGAGATGCAGTCACTAAAGTCGACCACCGTCGACAAGGGCTCCACGATGCAATGAAATACCGTGCATTTGAAAAATTGAAGAAGGATGCTTTCAGTTTCGAAATCTCACTGGCAACTAATTCACTATCAGCGGGAAGTGCACTAAAATGGGCAAGATCGGTCGGAG
Source organism: Syntrophorhabdaceae bacterium (assembly GCA_036504895.1). Lineage (NCBI taxonomy): Bacteria > Pseudomonadati > Thermodesulfobacteriota > Syntrophorhabdia > Syntrophorhabdales > Syntrophorhabdaceae > Syntrophorhabdaceae bacterium. The sequence continues at coordinate 5,029 of DASXUJ010000060.1, read as the reverse complement.
AACTGGGAATTATGGAATGGAGAGGAGGCAAGAACGGAAATAATAACCTGCTGCGCCAAACAGTTCGTCAGCTTCCGCTTCTTCCCTCCCTATACCGGTTTTATCAAAGTGCCGTTGTGCGGGATGTCCATTCACCGACGCAGAAGACCTCCGGAGTCTTCCATGTCCTGGACGACAATTACGAATCGATACAGCGTTTTAAACACTTGGGCATATCTGTGGACCAAAAGCCACGACCGGACGCTATGGCCGCCCTTGTCAGGACGTCAAAAAATGAGGGCCGTATCAGGCAGGTTCGAGACGAGGAATTTTATGCCTGGAGATTTGATAATCCTTTTTCTGTCTTTCGGTTTTTATTTTGCGAAAAGGGTGGATTTCAGGGCTTTATCGTTCTCCAGCAATCCGTTCGTGACCCACATACAGCCCTTATTGTCGACTGGGAAAGTACGAGCAGCGAAATATTCTCTGATCTTCTGGACGTGGTTATACGCTGGGGAGGTTTATCCTCCATCGCCATTTGGTCCGCAACTTTATCTGAGGAAACGACCGAAATATTGAAGAAAAAGGGATTTCACACACCTGACGCGTACGGGCAACAAGATTCGAAAGTTTTTTATCCACCCATTGCGATTTACCCCCTTGACTCCGGAAGTGTCTGGTCCATGGGGAGTAAGAGCGTAATGGAAATCACTAATTGGGATATGCGGCCCATTTATTCAGACAATTACTAACCAGGGAGACGGGTCAATGGAGAGAGGGCGTCCAAAGATAAAGAGTATCCTGAGAAGGGCGCGCAGACGGTTTCTGCGCGGGGCAGTCATACTTGCCTATCACCGGATAGCCGATCTCGATTTCGACCCCCACCACCTGGCGGTCTCCCCCTCCCACTTCGCCCAGCACGTGGACCACCTGAAAAAAACATGCACCCTAATGCCACTGCAGGATTTGGGCAAGGCACTCCTGAGGGGGAACCTGCCACCCAGGGCCGTGGCAGTGACATTTGACGATGGCTATCTTGATGTTCTGGAGCGGGCTCATCCGATCTTGAGGGCAGCCCGCACCCCGGCAACAGTTTTTGTTCCCTCCGGGTTAGTTGGAGAACAGAGGGAATTCTGGTACGACGAACTGGACAGGCTTTTGCTTTGCGCCGAAAGATTGCCGAAAAAACTGAACCTGTCCATTGGGGGTCAATCGTGCGCGTGGGATACAGTTTCGCCGGGGCAAATAAAGAGTGTCTTCTGGGACGTCTGGAATCGGCTGAAATCCCTTCGCCACGACGAGCGCACCGAGGTTCTCGATGAGTTGCAAAGATGGACGGGTCAGGAGCGGAAGTGCCGCGAGGGATACCGACCGATGAATGCCGGCGAATTATATCGTCTGTCGCAGGAAGGATGGGAAATCGGCGGCCACACAATTACACATGCAGTCCTTTCGCAGATGAAGAATGAAGATCAGTATAGTGAGATCGCCCGGGGACGCGAAATGCTGAGTGATATCCTCGGCCGGCCGATCTCCGCTTTTGCATATCCTCATGGCTCGAATGAAGACTTCACTGCCGAAACGGTCGCCATTGTGAAAAAGGCCGGCTTCTCATTGGGGTGTACGATGCTTCCCGGCAGCGTCAAATCCGGTGACGACCTATTTCGTCTCAACCGATACGCAGTGCTTGATTGGCCCCTCGATATATTCGTCATGCAGCTCGATTCCTTTTTTTCTTCAAGGGGTAAGATGCAAAGGGTTGCACAGGCCATCCGCCCCAGGTGGCCGCATTTTTGCCCGACGGGAGGTTGAATAATGACTGAATTCAACGGACTCGTTACGTGTCCGGTTTGTGGAAGAAGCTTCGAGGTAGAGCTGAGGAAGATGAGACGCAACATTCATAACAGGTGCCCTGTATGTGGAACGTTGAACTCTATCTCCGAAGGTCAGGCGATTCATGCCCAAAGACTTTTGGAAAGCCTTGAACTGAAAGAAAAGGAAAGGAAATTCGGGCGATTGGGACCCGTCGAGAAAGTCCTCTTTCCGCGGGCGGAACAGGGGGACGGGGGACAACCTGGACCGCATGTAAACTCTACCATGGGACGAGATGGGGCGAATTAATATTCTGAAGCAGGCAGGTGTGAGATAAATGAGCTCTTCGATTGACCATAGTCTGCTCAAACAGACGTGCCTTCATGATCCATCCGATAAATCGGCGCGTTCCGCATTCATCGCATATTACGAGAACAGCCTCAGAATGAAGCAGGAGGCAAAAGCTGATCAAGACGACCACCTGGTTTACCTGAAGCTGAAAAGTCTTTATGGGGAAGAAAGATGGAAGTATTTGAGCGACATAGGAAGGATATATCTGGACAGCTCAAAACCGAGACTTGCATTTATGTGTCTTTCCGAATCATTGAGGCAGAATCCGGAGCAGGCAGAGATATTTGAAATCGTCAAAGGGCTTGCATCGACCCATTGCGGGAGAACATGCCTGCAAACGGCAGACTCGTCATGTACCGTATCGGTCATTATGCCCACTTACAGGAGGTCGACCTCCATCGGGGAAGGCATTCGAAGTGTAATGAGCCAGACATATAAGGATATTGAACTGATAGTGATTAATGATGGAGGAGATGATAATGCGAAGCTCGTTATCGACTCCTTTGGGTCCCGAAACATACGTTATTACAAATTCACGGTCAATAAAGGACTTTCCGCCGCACTTAACGAAGGGATAAAGAAAGCCAGGGGCAGGTATATCGCCTACCTGGATGATGATGATGTCTATTATCCTGATCATCTCGAAACGTTGGTGAGGGCAATTGAGGGAACTTCCTATGATGTGGTCTATTCCAACGCATGGTGGTGTACAGGTGAAAGGCGTGGCTCCGACTTTATTGAAGCCTCAAGGAGCCTGTATGGCATCAGACCCGAAAAATACGCGAAGAATTCTTTATTCAGGAACAATTACATATCTACTCTGAACATGCTGCACAAGAGAGACTGTTTTATTGCAACAGGCCTGTTCAACGAGGAGCTGATCCAGCTTATGGATTGGGATATGTGGATGCGGTTTGCCGGAAAATACCGCTTCCTTCAGGTGAACAAGGTAACGGGCGAATACAGGTGGCATAAGGACAACATGACCAGAAGAAATTATCTCGAAAACACGTTTCTTACCACCCTTGTCAGGTCCTATCATGAATTCGCCTGCGGCAAAATAGGACTATTAAAAGGTTATTTACATAACGGGGACTTGACCGCGGTAAAACGACTTTACGATCGCCTTTTGAACGAATATGACTCCGGGCCCAGGAGCTCCGCATCGGCTGCGGAATTATTTTCCATATCCGAGCATCTTTCTCAAAGGGCATGGCCCCCGAAAATTCTAAGAGACTACTTTGAATACGATTCCAGAAGGTGCGTGGCACAGCTTCTGAAGAAGGGAAGCACGGGTGGATTACTGGCCGTCTCCGATTTAATGGTTTCCCATGCTTTCAAACGGATAAAAAGGATGAGCTGTAAGGCTTTTCCTGCCGGCAGGTAGGGGCGCAGGACCGTCTTAAAGGGAGGACAGGATTGAACTCATTGGTAAGTGTTGTAGTGACCACATATAATCAGGGTCGGTATATCGAAGATACCTTGAGAAGCGTCTTCGCCCAGACCTATTCACCATTCGAAGTCATAGTTGTAGATGATGGGTCAACGGATGATACGCCCGACCGCATTGCCACATTTGGGGATAAAATCATATATGTGCGCCAGCCGAACAAGGGGATTGCCGCTTCCCGGAATACGGGCATTCGCAAGGCAGGCGGTCAGTTTATCGCTTTCCTCGACGGCGATGACCTCTGGGAGCCGGAAAAACTATCAGTTCAGACCAGGGAAGCCAACAATCATCCCTATTCAGGGCTCATCGCGGTCGACGGTATAGAGTTCAACGACGCGGGCACCACTGAATCGACGCTCTTCTTTGCTCCTTTTTGCAAGGATTTTCGTGAGAATACGACCGCCACGGGCTCTTATTACCGGGAGCTCCTGAAGGGCCCCTTTATATCTACAACTTCCCAGGTGATGGTCCCATCAAAAGTTTTTGAAAAAGTAGGCTTGTCGGATGAACAATTTCCGAGGGCAAGTGACTATGACCTTTATATCCGGATCGCGGCCAAGTTCGAGTTCACGATCATAAAGGAGCCCCTGGTCCGATGGCGATGCAGCCCCTCGTCTGCTTCCGGACCGAAGAATCTCAGGCCCTTCCGTTATCTTCCGGAGGACATAGCCATACTCAGGAACCATCTTCCCCGGTGCGCATTAAGCGTCCGGAGCCTGATCGAAAGAACACTCGAGCAGAAAATTCTCCGCGGCGCGGAACGACTTTACTACTACGGGCTCAATGAAAACCGAATCAAAGCGACTGCGGAGCTACTGCGGCTGCTCCGGGTAAGTCCTGTTCGCCTAAGAATAGCCGCCTTTCTCGCCGGCTTATGGTGTCCCCGGGTGCTGGGAGATGTGCTCCGGCGACCGGTCCGGACCATGGTCGCGGGAGACAAAAACCATTTACTGCCATAAAGGACATTAAAGGAGCTGCAAGAAATGGAACGCCACTCTATGAAGACCACCACAGCGGATAAGGGAAGGGTGCCTCAACGGCAAGTGCTGTTCGTCAGTCATGACGCCGGAAGGACGGGGGCTCCCATTATTCTTCTCGACTTCCTGAAATGGTTCAAGAGCAACTCCACGGTCCCCTTTCAGGTGCTTTTGAAAAGGAGCGGCGAGCTTGAGACTGAATTCAGGTCCCTCGCCCCGGTCGATCGTTTTAGGGGGCTTTGGGCCGGAAACGGTCCCGGCGAGGTACTTTTGTCGATTCCAGGCTTCTATGGATGGTCGGAGAGACGCTATCAACAGCGTCTGAAGGATAAATTGTCCCGGGACCGGATAGGGCTTGTGTATTCGAATACGATAACCAACGGAGAAGTCCTCCAGTTCCTTTCAACTCTCGGATGCCCCGTCATTACCCATGTCCATGAGCTCGAATATTGGATTCATC
>DASXUJ010000059.1 GCA_036504895.1 Syntrophorhabdaceae bacterium | reverse complement strand
GACTATCGACTAGAGACTATGGACTGCCCCTTGGTTTTCTTGAATTTACTTGATTATTTAGCAAAATGTAATAGAATAATAGTCTTATGGATACACATACGGTAAGGATGTTATCCAGGGAGTTCTATAAGTTTTTGAGCTCTGAGAAGGGTGTGGCATATAACACGGTGCGGGCTTATAGAGGAGACATTGACGATTTCGTCTCCTTTGTGGAAAAGGGTTCTTATGACGTGGTGGACCATCACGCCATAAGGGCTTATATTGTCAGTATTTACAAGGGACTGAAGAAGTCTTCCCTTTCCCGGAAGGTCTCTTCGATCAAATCTTTCTTTCGGTTTCTTAAGAAGAAAGGGTATATCGAGGAGAATACGGCTCTGGTGATCAAGAACCCGAGGGTGGAAAAGCACCTTCCCAAGTTCTATACCATTGACGAGATGTTTCATTTTCTCGATTACCTGCCCAGGGACGGATGGCTTAACCTGAGAAATCGGGCGATTTTCGAGCTTATGTATTCGACCGGGATGAGGGCACAGGAAACGCTTAATTTGGATATGGAAGACATACATATGGACGGAATGTGGGTACATGCGAAGGGAAAAGGCGGGAAGGAGCGGGTGCTCCCTTTCGGCGATAAGGCGAAGCAGGCGATCGTTGAGTACCTGGAGTCCCGGGACAAGGCCCGGAAGGCTTCATCGAAAGGCCCGGTTTTCGTAAATTCCAGGGGATACCGGCTTTCTTACGGCGGGCTTTTGAAGATCATGAAAAAGCATCAGCTCCACGTGCATCTCTTCAAAGATCTTGCACTCCACGGCGTGCGCCATTCTTTCGCGACGCACCTGCTCGATAACGGCGCGGACCTCCGCACTATTCAGGAGTTGCTGGGTCATTCAAAATTATCCACCACCCAGAAATATACACACGTCTCCATGGAGAAGCTGATGGAGACTTACGACAAATCCCATCCAAGAAGGTAGAATGGAAGCAACGACGATTTTATGTGTAAGACACAAGGGGAAAGTTGCCATCGGAGGCGACGGCCAGGTCACGATGGGCGATATCGTCATGAAGCATACGGCAAAGAAGGTACGCCGCCTCTTTCATGACAAGGTGATCGCCGGTTTCGCGGGGGCCACGGCGGATGCCTTTACCCTCTTCGAGAGGTTCGAGAAGAAGCTCGAGCAGTATAATGGAAATATCACCAGGGCCGCCGTAGAGATGGCAAAAGACTGGAGAACGGACCGGATGCTGAGACGGCTCGAAGCGCTCCTGATCGTGGCCGATGACGAGCATACCTTCGTCGTATCCGGAACGGGAGACGTGATCGAGCCGGATGACGGGGTCGCCGCCATAGGGTCCGGGGGCGCCTATGCCCAATCGGCCGCAAAGGCCCTTCTGCGGCATGCAGACCTATCCGCCCGCGGGATCGTGGAAGAGGCGATGCACATTGCCTCGGAGATCTGCATCTATACGAATGATAAAGCGGTAATCGAGGAGCTTTAAATGAAGATATTGACTCCCAAAGAGATCATGGAGGAGCTGAACAGGTTCATAATAGGGCAGAATAAGGCAAAAAAAGCGGTCTCCATCGCGCTGCGGAACAGGTGGAGACGGCAGATGATCTCGAAAGAGCTGCGGGACGAGATCGCCCCCAAGAACATCATCATGATAGGGCCCACCGGGGTGGGCAAGACCGAGATCGCGCGACGCCTGGCAAAGCTAGCGGTCGCGCCCTTTCTCAAAATCGAGGCGACCAAATTTACGGAAGTCGGATATGTGGGCAGGGACGTGGAGTCCATGATCCGGGACCTCACCGAGCTTTCCGTCAACATGGTGAAGAAAGAAGAGCACGAGCAGGTCCTGGCAAAGGCGAGGGAGCTTGCGGAGGAGCGCATTCTCGATCTTCTCCTGCCCGTAAGGAAGAGCGCCCGCGCCCCCAAGGAAGGCGAGCCCGCTGACCTTTCGAGGCTCAAGCTGAGGAACCAGCTCAAGGCGGGTAAATTCGAGGAGAAATTCGTGGAGCTCGAAGTGCCCGATAAGGCGCTCCCCATCGTGGAGATCTTTTCCGCTTCGGGCCTCGAAGAGATGGATATGCAGATCAGGGATATGTTCGGCAATATGCTCCCGAAGAAGACGAAGAAGCGCAAGGTAAAGGTAAAAGAGGCATACGAGCTTCTCATCCAGGAAGAGTCGAAGAAACTTATCGATATGGACAGGGTGGTTCAGGACGCTATCGAGCGGGTGGAGCAGTCGGGCATCATATTTCTCGACGAGCTCGACAAGATTGCGAGCCGCGACCATACCCACGGCCCCGATGTGTCGAGGGAGGGAGTCCAGCGCGATATACTTCCCATAGTCGAGGGGACCACGGTGACGACGAAATACGGCATGGTCAAGACGGACCACGTGCTCTTCATTGCCGCGGGCGCATTCCACATGTCGAAGCCCTCGGACCTTATACCGGAGCTTCAGGGACGTTTCCCTATAAGGGTAGAGCTCGACCCTTTGACCAAGGAAGATTTTTACCGGATCATCACCGAGCCGGACAATGCGCTCCTCAAACAGTATAAGGCCCTTCTCAAAACCGAGGATATCGATCTCGAATTCGAGAAGGAGGCGGTCGAAGAGATCACGGATATCGCCCAGAAGATCAACGAGATGACCGAGAATATCGGCGCGAGAAGGCTTTATACGGTAATGGAGAAGCTCCTCGAGGATATATCCTTTTCCGCTCCCGACACCAAGGAGGAGAAGATTGTCATCACCAAAGCCTATGTGCGTGAAAAACTCGGAGAATTCCTCGAAAAAGAAGACTTGAGCAGGTACATACTATGAGAGAAAAAGTTGAAACCTTACTCGAAGCCCTGCCATACATAAAGCGGTTCGCCGGGGCCACGTTCGTCATTAAATACGGCGGCGCGGCGATGGAGGAAGAGAGCCTCAAAAAGGAGTTTGCCCGGGACATAGTCCTTCTGAAGTACGTAGGGATCGATCCGGTCATCGTCCATGGCGGCGGCCCCGAGATCGGAAGGCTCCTTAAGGAACTTAATATCCCGTCGAAGTTCGTGGACGGCCTTCGGGTTACGGACAAACGGACCCTCGATATCGCGGAGATGGTCCTCTCTGGCCACGTGAACAAGGAGATCGTAAAAAACATCAATGATTGCGGCGGTAAGGCAATAGGCCTCTCCGGCAAGGACGGCAGGCTGCTTACGGCAAAGCAGGTGTCGAACAAGGAAATAGGCTTTGTGGGTGACATCGTGGGAGTCGACGTCGATATTCTCAAAGACATAAACAGGCACGGGCTCATACCCGTGATCGCGCCCATCTCCGACGGCATCGACGGAAATTCATATAACATCAACGCCGATACGGCGGCAGGGGCCATCGCCAAAGCCATGGCCGCGGAAAAACTCGTGCTCCTTACCGATGTGGAAGGAGTCCTCGACAAGGAGGGGGCCCTCTTTTCCACCCTCAGGGAAAGGGAAGTTATACAGCTTATTGAAAATAAGACGATCTCGGGAGGCATGATACCGAAAGTCATGTGCTGCATCGACGCGGTGCAGGGCGGCGTGAAGGAGACCCACGTGGTCGACGGAAGGGTGCCCCATGCGATTCTCCTCGAGGTATTTACCGATTCCGGTGTGGGTACCGAGATTATAGGAGGCTAGGGATGCACCAGGAAATGATGGAGAAAGCGAGCCGTTATCTCGCGCACACCTATACGCGGTATCCGATAGTGCCCACCAAGGGCGAGGGGTGCTGGTTATGGGACCTTGACGGGAGGAGATATCTCGATTTTCTGGCGGGTATCGCGGTGTGCAACTTGGGCCACGCGAGAAAAGAAGTAGTGGAAGGCATTACCGCCCAGGCGGCGAAGCTTTTTCATACGTCCAATCTTTTCTATATCGAGCCCCAGATCAAGGCTGCCATACTTCTTACGGAATATAGCTTCGGAGACAAGGTCTTCTTCTGCAATAGCGGCGCGGAGGCGAATGAAGCGGCCATCAAGCTCGCCCGGAAATATTCGTGGAAAAAATATGGCGAGGGCCGCCACGAGGTCATATCGATGAAGAACTCCTTTCATGGAAGGACCCTCGGCACCCTTGCGGCAACGGGCCAGTTCAAATTTCACGAAGGGTTCGAGCCACTCCTTCCCGGCTTCACCCATGTGGATTTCAACGATCTCGAGGCGGTGAGAAACGCGATCACCGCGAAGACGTGCGCGGTCATACTCGAGCCCATCCAGGCCGAAGGGGGTATATACCCCGCGGATGCTCAGTATATCAAAGAGCTGAGGCAGCTCACCCGTGAAAAGGACATCCTCATGATATTCGATGAGGTGCAGACGGGCATGGGGAGGACGGGTAAATTCTTCGGCTACGAGCATTTCGGCATAGAGCCCGATATTATGAGCCTCGCGAAGGCCCTGGGAAACGGTTTTCCCGTGGGCGCCATAGTGGCGAAAGACGGGGTGATGGAAGCCTTCGAGCCGGGGAGCCACGCCTCGACTTTCGGGGGGAATCCCCTCGCGGCCGCGGCGGTAATCGCCACGATCAATACCCTCATCGACGAGGGCATAATAAAGAATTGCGAGGAGATGGGCCGCTATCTCGTGAAAGGCCTGAAGTCACTTCAGGAGAAATATTCTTTCATAAAGGAGATACGGGGCATGGGGCTCATCCTCGGCGTGGAGCTCGACATCGACGGAGACGCCGTCCAGCGGGAGTTCATGAAGGAAGGGATCATCATGAACTGCACGAAGGGAAAGATACTGCGGCTCGTTCCCCCTCTCGTAGTGAAAACCGAGGAGATCGATCTGTTTCTTGAAACCGCCGACGGCGTATTCTCCCGTCAGAACAAAGGCATGAAGGGGTAAGGAAAGGGCGATGAAATCAAAGCGGGATTTTACAAAACTCCTGGACATCACGCGGGAGGAATGCGAATACCTTCTGGAAAGGTCGACTTTCCTGAAAATGCAAAAGAAGCAGGGCAAAGAGTATAAACCCCTCAAAGATAAGAGTCTTGCCATGATTTTCGAAAAATCCTCGACCAGGACGAGGGCCTCTTTTGAGATCGGCATGTGGGAGCTGGGTGGATATGCCATGTTCTTGAGCTCCGGGGAATCCCAGATAGGCCGCGGCGAGCCCGTGAAAGATACGGCCAGGGTATTGAGCCGCTATGTGGACGCCATAATGATAAGGACTTACGGCCAGGCCCTCGTGGAGGAACTGGCCCAGTGGGCCACGGTGCCCCTGGTGAACGGTCTCTCCGATACCTACCATCCCTGCCAGATCCTGGCGGACCTTTTCACCATCCGGGAATTCAAAGGAAATCTCGGTGATCTGAAGATCGCCTATATCGGGGACGGTAACAATGTGGCGAACTCCTGGCTGGAGGCGTGCATACTGCTCGACCTCAGTTTCTCCATCGCCACGCCGGAGCAATACGCGGCGAAAGGGAGTCTTCTCGAAAAGGCGAAGGAGAATAGCCGGTTTGTCGCTACCCATGACCCCCTGGAGGCGGTCCGGGACGCGGATGTGATCTATACGGACGTGTGGGTGAGCATGGGCCAGGAGGCGGAGAAGGAAGAAAGGACGCTTTCTTTTGCCTCATACCGGATAGACGACGCCCTCCTCAAAGAGGCGAAGAAAGGCGCCATAGTGATGCATTGCCTTCCCGCCCACAGAAATAAGGAGATATCGGACGGTGTATTCGAGTCCCAGCAGGAAGTGATCTTCTCCCAGGCGGAGAACAGGCTTCACACGCAAAAGGCCCTGCTGGAGTGGTTGATAAAAGGCAGTGAAGGTTAGCCGAATTCAAGTGAATGATTGAAAGGACGGAGGTATAGAATGGGAGCGGTAAAAAAGGTAGTTCTGGCATACTCGGGCGGTCTCGACACTTCGATTATCGTGAAATGGCTCAAGGACGTCTACGATTGCGAAGTGGTAGCCTATGCAGCCGACGTGGGCCAGGAAGAGGAGTTGACAGGGCTCGAGGAGAAGGCCATAAAGACAGGGGCCTCAAAGTGCTACATAGAGGACCTCAGGGAAGAATTCGCGAAGGACTTCATCTTTTTCGCAATAAAGGCAAATGCCGTGTACGAGGGTACCTACCTCATGGGCACCTCGCTCGCCCGTCCCCTTATCGCGAAAAGGCACATAGAGATCGCGAGGGCGGAGAAGGCGGATGCCGTGTGTCACGGCTCCACCGGGAAAGGCAACGACCAGGTGAGGTTCGAGCTTACCTTTTATGCCATGGAGCCCAATATCAGGATTATCGCGCCCTGGAGGGAGTGGGATTTCACCTCCCGGGACGAGCTTATCGACTACGCGAAAAAACATGATATCGATGTGCCGGTCACGAAGGCGAAACCTTACAGCATGGACCGGAACCTCATGCATATAAGCTACGAAGGGGGAGTGCTCGAAGACCCGTGGAACGAGCCCCTGGAGGACATGTTCCTCACCACCGTGTCGCCTGAAAAGGCGCCGGACAAGCCCCAGTATGTGGAGATCGATTTTGTCGACGGCGTAGCCGTCAAGGTGGACGGCAAGGAGATGTCTCCCGCCATCCTCGTCGCCCATCTCAACAAGTTAGGTGGCGCCCACGGCATCGGAAGGGTCGACATAGTAGAGAACCGGTTCGTGGGGATGAAATCACGGGGTGTCTATGAGACGCCGGGCTGCACGATCCTCATGGCGGCACACCGGGGCATGGAAACAATCACCATGGACCGGGAGGTCATGCACCTGAGAGATAGTCTCATGCCGAAGATCGCAGAGCTGATCTATTACGGCTTCTGGTATACCCCGGAGATGGAAGCCCTCCGGGCCCTGGTGGAAGAGTCTCAGAAGGGTGTGAGCGGCAAAGTAAGGGTAAAGCTCTACAAAGGCACCCCCACCGTGGTCGGAAGAAAATCGGACAAATCATACTACATGAAGGACTTCGCCACCTTCGACAAGGATTCGGTATACGACCAGAAAGATGCAGGAGGCTTCATAAAGCTGAACGCCCTCAGGCTGCGTATACGGGAAATGATTAATAAAAGCAGCCGATAGCAGAAAGGCAGTCTCTAGTCACTAGTCTCTAGTCTCTAGGTTTAAAAAAGACTGGGCCAAAGATTTTAATCGTCCAGAGATTTAACGGCTGAAGGGATTGTGCAGACTATCGACTAGAGACTAGAGACTAGAGACTAGAGACTAGAGACTAGAGACTAGAGACTAGAGACTAGAGACTAGAGACTAGAGACTAGAGACTAGAGACTAGA
>DASXUJ010000058.1 GCA_036504895.1 Syntrophorhabdaceae bacterium | reverse complement strand
AGGACATCTTCATCGAAGACGGCACAATCGTTGAAATATCGGTCAATTGCAGGCGAACTGCGGACAAGGTGGTGGACGGTACCCGCAAAGCCGCCCTGCCCTCCTTCATTAACGGCCATACCCATTCCGCCATGACCCTTTTCAGGGGTTTTGCGGAAGATATGCCTCTCAAGGCATGGCTGGAAGAGAAGATCTGGCCCCTGGAATCGAAGCTGACCGAAGAGGATGTCTATTGGGGCGCCAGACTGGCGTGCCTGGAGATGATAAAAAACGGCGTTACCGTGTTCAACGATATGTACTGGTTTTGGGAAGCCACGGCCAGGGCGGTTGCGGACATGGGCATCAGGGGCTTCGTGAGCGCCGTCTTCATCGATATGTTCGATCCGAAGAAGTGTCGCGACGAAATAGACCATAATATCAAGCTCTTCGAGCTATCCGAAAAGTATCGTCCTTATGTGACCTTCACCTTCGGGCCCCATGCGATCTACACGGTATGCGAGGAAAGCCTCCGTTGGATGGGCGGTTTTTCTGAAAAGCACGACCTGCTCATTCATATGCACCTGTCGGAAACCAATGAAGAGGTCGCTTTCTCGAAAGACAGGTATGGATTGTCGCCGGTTGCTTTTCTCGATTCCCTGGGCGTCATATCCGAGAGGTTTATAGGGTGCCACGGGTGCTGGCTCGATGAAAAAGATTGCGACACCCTTAAACAAAGGGGCGCCAGCCTCGTTCATAATCCGGTCTCCAACATGAAGCTCGCGGTGGGCAGGTTCTTTCCTTTCCGGCTCGTGGAGGAGAAGGCGATCCCTTTCTGTCTCGGCACGGACGGCTGCGCTTCGAATAATCATCTGGATATGATCGAGACCATGAAATTTGCCTCCCTCGCCGCAAAATTTTCAACCGGTGACCCCACCGCTCTTGGCGCGCGGCAGGCCTTTCGCGCTGCCACTACCGTCCCGGCCAACATTTTCAGACTCGGCGAGTGGGAGATAAAGGTTGGCCAGAGTCCCGATATCATACTGGTCGACCTTGAAAGACCTGAGCTTTGCCCGGGCTACGACATTGTCTCCGATGTCGTCTACTCCTCAAATGGCTATATTGTAGATACCGTGATAGCCCTGGGTAAGGTAGTGATGGAAGGCAGAAGAGTCCCCGGTGAAGACGAGATCCTTCGAAATGCGGCACGGGTGGCCAGGGATCTTACCACGCGATAATTTTATCCGGTACTGCGCATCCACAGGCGTGGGTCGGCAGCGTCCCGGGAGTCTGGATATGAAATTCCTGTGCGATATGATGCTGGGGAAGCTCGCAAAGTACCTGAGGATTCTCGGTCTTGATGCCCCCTACGTCCAAGGTCTCGATGAAGGGGGCGAGATAGCCGCCTCGGGAGAGCCCTTCTTTTTCCTCACCCGAAGAAGGGAAATCCGGCATATGGCCGATGTCATTTTTATCGAATCCGACCGGGTGCGGGAGCAGGTGAGGCAGATACTTCCCCGGATCAAGCCCTTTTTCGATATGCGCCTTGTCATGACGCGCTGTATCGCCTGCAACGTCAGTCTTATACATGTCCCGAAGAAAGATGTGGAGCCGTCCGTACCTGAGTTCGTATTCCATAAATATGAGACCTTCATGCAATGCCCGCAGTGCCTGAAGGTATACTGGGAGGGCTCACACGCCGCCCGCATGTCGGAATTAATTGAGGAGGTCATGGGTATTGAACGGATGGAGTGAAGCAGCTATCGACGAGCTCGTATCGACTCTGAAAGAGTACCTTAAGGAAGAAGTCCCCGTGGTAACCCAGATATCCCGAAAGGAACAAAATCCTTTTCTCGTACTCATAGGCACACTTTTGAGCCTGCGCACAAAAGACGAGACCACGGATGGAGCCATGAAGAGGCTCATGGAGAAAGCCCGGACCCCGGAGGAGATACTTGCCCTGCCCCTGGAAGAAATCGAACGCCTCATCTACCCGGTCGGCTTTTACAGGGTAAAGGCAAGGACGCTGAAAGAGACCGCGGCAGTCATTCTGAATGATTATCACGGCATAGTGCCTGATTCTCTCGATGAGCTTTTAAAAATAAAAGGTGTGGGGAGGAAGACGGCAAATCTCGTGCTGAACGAGGGATATGGGAAACTCGGGATATGCGTCGATACTCATGTGCATAGAATATCCAACCGCCTTGGACTGGTGGCTTCTAAAAAACCCCTGGAGACGGAAAAGGCCCTCGAAAAGGTACTGCCCCTGGAATACTGGATCGTATATAACACCCTCCTGGTCGCTTTCGGTCAGAAGATCTGTAAACCCGTCTCCCCTCTGTGTTCCGTCTGCCCTCTCACTTCCATGTGCCCCAAGAGAGGCGTGACCACTCATCGCTAGAAGGGCGCGAAGTATCTTTTCAAATTGAAAAAATGGAATAAAGACTGTAGAATAGACCGCGGGGAACCAGATGGGACCGCAAGACCAATCATGATAGAGAACGAGAGCGGATTAGAACTTGTACAAAAGGACCGAAAAACGCTTGCGGTACGTCTTTCGGGTGCGTGGAAGCTCGGCAACCGCCTTCCTTCCTCGGCAGCTATCGACTCGGAGTTGGAGAAGAACCCGGGCATAGGCGTAATTATCTTTGAAACCGAGGACCTCAGGGGTTGGGACAGCGCCCTTCTCACCTTTCTTATAAAGGTAGCCAATATATGCGACCGAAAAGAAAAGAGCCTGGAGAGGGATGGACTTCCCGAAGGGGTCCAGCGTCTGCTCAGTCTTGCCACGGCGGTCCCGGAGCGAAAGGGGCTGAAAAACAGTGTCACGATGTCGCTCCTCGCAGGATTGGGCAGCGCCGCGGCGAACTTCTGGGGTGCCTTTCTGGGCATGATGACCTTTATCGGAGAGACTGCTCTTGCCTTTTTTAAAATGATTACGGGCAAAGCCCGTTTCAGGCGCTCCGATTTCTTTGTCACCCTCCAGGAATGCGGGGCCGACGCCCTGCCTATAGTCTCTCTGATCAGCATACTGGTCGGTCTTATACTCGCCTTCGTCGGCTCTATCCAGCTTAAAATGTTCGGCGCCCAAATCTATATTGCCGATCTTGTGGGTATTGCAATGACGCGCGCCATGGGGGCCATCATGACGGGGATCATCATGGCCGGCAGAACGGGGGCATCCTTTGCCGCCCGCATCGGAACCATGCAGGTCAATGAAGAGATCGACGCCTTGCGGACCGCGGGTATATCGCCCATGGAATTTCTGGTCCTCCCGAGAATTATCGCCCTGGCGGTGATGATGCCCCTTCTTACCCTCTATTCCGACCTTATGGGGATCTTGGGAGGTTTGATCGTAAGCGTGGCAGGATTCGATATCTCTCTCACGGAGTACTTCAACGAGACCAGAAGCTCGGTCAACCTCACGAATATTCTGATCGGTCTCTTTAGCAGCCTCGTGTTCGGGATTCTCATCGCTCTTGCCGGCTGCTTGAGGGGCATGCAATGCGGAAGGAGCGCATCCGCGGTCGGAGATGCCACCACCTCGGCCGTGGTCACCGGTATTGTATCCATTATTGTCGCCACGGCGGTAATTACGGTAATCTGCAATTTTCTGGGATTATGAGAAAGAAAGATTTCAATCAGACGGACTCTATATGAAAGAACCGACAAACCCCCATATCACGGTCGACAACCTGACCATGGCGTACGGCGACAACGTGATTCAGCGGGACCTCTCCTTTACTATAAACCGGGGGGACATCTTCATTATAATGGGAGGAAGCGGGTGCGGCAAAAGCACGCTCCTTCGCCACCTCATCGGCCTGCAGAGGCCGGCCAAGGGCAAAGTCTTTTATAACGGATCGAGCCTGTGGGAAATGAGCTCTCCCGAACTGGAGCGCACCATGCGGGATTTCGGCATTCTCTATCAGAGTGGGGCGTTGTGGAGTTCCATGACGCTGGCAGAAAACGTGGCGCTCCTGCTCGAGGAATATACCGATTTGAGCCCTTCGGAAGTCCGCGAGGTGGTTTCCCTGAAACTTTCTCTCGTGGGGCTCGGCGGATATGAAGAATTTTATCCGTCGGAGATCAGCGGGGGAATGAAAAAGCGGGCGGGACTCGCCCGTGCGATGGCGCTCGACCCTGAAATCCTTTTTTTCGATGAGCCTTCAGCCGGACTCGATCCCATAAGCGCACGACTCCTCGACGACCTCATACTCGAGCTTCGCGATAGTCTCGGGGCAACGATTGTAGTGGTGACCCATGAACTTGCGAGCATCTTCGCCATAGGCAATAATTCCGTATTTCTGGATGCCGAGACCAAGACGATGATTGCCGGGGGAGATCCGAAGGAGCTCCTTGCGAATTCCGAAAACGGAACGGTTCACGCCTTTCTTACGAGGGGAAAGAAGGTCTGAACGCCGGAAATGAACTTATGGCCCCCACGGAAAAAAAGTCGCCCGATCGATGGCTGGACGAAACAAATTGAGAAGGAGAACCCATGAGTAAACCTGTAAATAAAACCCTTATCGGCGCATTTGTATTGGGCGCCGTTGTTTTAGCCGTAATGGCGGTGGTCATCTTTGGGTCGGGAAGGCTCTTCGCCGACAAGATGGTCGACGTAATGTATTTTGAGGGATCGGTCAAGGGCCTCAATGTCGGGGCTGCAGTCGTGTTCCGCGGCGTAAGAATAGGCTCGGTCACAAACGTGCAGCTCCAGTTTGATCCTAAAGATGCATCTTTTCTCATTCCCGTCTATGCGGAGATCGATCTCAGTAAAGTGAAGGTTATCGGGAATGAGCCAAAAGAGGATCAGCTTTCGAGGCTTATCGCTAAAGGCCTACGGGCACAGCTCGAATTGCAGAGCGTCGTCACGGGTCAGCTTATGATCAATATGGATTTTTTTCCTAATAAACCCGCCAAAATGGTAGGCCTTGACAAGAAGGTCCCCGAGGTTCCCACTATTCCCTCGGATTTGGACGAATTTATGAAGCTTGCTTCCACTATACCCTTGAAAGATCTTGTCGATAAATTAATGAAATCCCTCGAGGGGATCGAAAAGGCGGTGAATTCTCCCAAACTTACCGCCA
This sequence comes from Syntrophorhabdaceae bacterium, assembly GCA_036504895.1. Taxonomy (NCBI): domain Bacteria; kingdom Pseudomonadati; phylum Thermodesulfobacteriota; class Syntrophorhabdia; order Syntrophorhabdales; family Syntrophorhabdaceae; species Syntrophorhabdaceae bacterium. Next base: position 2,622 of record DASXUJ010000058.1, on the reverse strand, counting down.
GCATCGATTCCATGAGCGAGGCACTGGCCGATACGAGAAAAATTCTAAAAAAGATCGACCACCAGGTAGAGCCGATCCTCGTTAACCTCAAGGACTCCTCCGTATCCGTCAAAGAAATGCTCGCAAAGACCGAGGGTGTACCCAAGCAGATCGATCAGGCCTTGGCTGCCACTTACTCTACTCTCCAGCAGGCGGAGAAGACCCTGCTTTCGGTGCAGGGGATCGCCTCCGACAATTCGTCGCTGGTCCTCCAGATGGACAGTACCCTGCAGGAGGTAGGGAGAACTTCCAGGTCTGTTCGTACCCTCACGGATTATCTGCAGCGCTACCCCGAGGCGGTGCTGAAAGGCAAACAGGCAGTCAAAGGAGAGTGACATGAATACGCGACCTTTTTCCTTATTGATTTTCGTCCTTAGTGCCGTGCTCATGCTCTCTTTCCTCACGGCGTGCGGCACCTCCCAGGCGCCCAGGATATATACGTTGCGTTCCACAGCGACCCCCGCACCGGAGGCCGTCCTCGGGCAAAAAGAGGCGCCGGTGGTGGTAGGGATAGGTCCCGTGGAGATTCCCGATTATCTGGACCAGCCCCAGATAATCACCCGAACCGGACCGACCCGGCTCAGTATATCGGAATTCGATCTATGGGGAGGCTCCTTAAAGGAAGACGTGAGCCGGGTCCTCCTGGAGAACCTTTCCCATTTCCTCAATCCATCGGAGATAAGGGCTATTTTTTGGAAATCCTATATTCCCTGCTCGTTCCGGGTGCCGGTGACCATCCTTCGTCTTGACGCCACCCGGGGAGGGAATGTGCTGCTCAGGGCCAGGTGGGCGCTCGTGGGAAAGGACCTTCAAACGCTGGGGGCTAATATGCACGAGATGAACATCACAAAACCGGTGAAGGGAAACGATCCCGGTGATGTGGTGGCGGCCATGAGCGAAGCCCTGGAGGAGCTCAGTAAGTATATTGCCTCCGATGTAAAACGCTTCTCCGCTCAAGATAAGCGCTGAAACTTTCATCTGCCCGTGAAAGTAAAGACTACCCTTCCCTGCGACCGGCAAAACAGGTTCGGTTCCGGGCCCGCAATGGGGTTGTGCCTGGAGTCCTTTCGTTTCGGCCACTGATGGAATGGTGCCGAAAAGTAACAATATTCTGGACAAGGGAAATGTTTTTATGATAATAAGCTACAAATTTCACCGCGTACGGAACGAGGGGTAAGAAGGCTTTTATGGAGATACTGAAGAAGTTCCTCAAGAAGAGCCTTACGTCGGTGACTATAATGGTTGTGCCTCATTCGAAAGTGAGGCCGGTAAAAATAAAGGTTTCCATCCTCTGCCTGGTCTGCTCTTTTCTCCTTTGTATAATCGGCGCCGGCTACGTGGCAAGTGTCGGGATCAGTACGATCGAATATTACGGCATGAAACGAAAGGTGGCATTCCTAAGCTCTCAATTCAGGGACCTCAAGGTAGTCATGTCCTCCCTTCATAAGGCCGATGAGGAGTTCTCCAGGCTCCTCTCTTTTAAATCGAAGAAGAAAATTCTGGAAAACGCAGAGGTTTCCAACGCAGGCGCCCTCAACATCGATTTGCTCAAGACACAGGTGGCAGAGACCATTCAGTCGGTTTCCGAAATCAGGAAATACATCGAAGAAGAAAAGACCCTATACCGCGCCATGCCCTCCGGATGGCCCATCAAGGGCCAGATCAGCTCGGGTTTCGGCGCGAGAGAGCACCCTATTTCAGGAAATACCGCTCAGCACACGGGGATCGATATCCGCGCACCCGTGGGAACCCCGGTAAAGGCCACCGCGGACGGCATAGTCAGTTTTTCGAGCTGGCACAACGACAGCGGGCATATTATTGTCCTTGAACATGGGCGCGGCTTTACCACCGCGTACGCTCACAATAAAGCTAATTACGTGAAAGTGGGGCAGAGGGTGAAGCGGGGCGAGATGATTGCCGTATCAGGTTCGACCGGTACGACTACCGGACCACATCTCCACTACGAGGTCTGGAAAAACGGCGGTCATGTGAACCCGGCCCCTTTCTTAAAGGAGGCATCATGATCTTCAGAAAGAAAGAACCGTCCCTGGAAGTGATTGTCGGAGCGGAATCGGGGATTAAGGGAGATCTCACCACAAAAGGGGCGGTCAAGTTCGACGGGGTAATCGACGGGTGCATCCGTGCCGACTGGCTGATAGTAGGTGAGACAGGGATGATAAGAGGCGATGTGAGCGCCAGGGGTACGATCGTATACGGAAAGATCGAGGGGAATATCGAATCTTCGGAGATTACGGAGATAAAGGCAAAAGCGGTTGTGGAAGGGGATATCCGGACGGCCAAGCTCGTCGTCTCCGAGGGAGCCATTTTCGAGGGCCGATCTCACATGCAGAAGCTCAATCAAATCGAGGCCGGCGGTGTCTTATCCATTGAGCAGAAAGTCAAGAAAAGCCTCATGGAGTGACCTATCCGGGATCGGAACAGGTTTTACGCTACAGGAATCATCAGATGGGACCTGATCCGTTGCAAGGCAATCAGCCATCCCCGGTTACGCACCGACTTCCGTCTCATTCCGCTTCACCTTACTGGGCCTAACGAATCACTTCAGTCTCGCCATTTGTCCTT